>NZ_VMMZ01000065.1:0-12011 GCF_013277475.1 Streptococcus sp. k-628 | reverse complement strand
TTCATTGAGTATAAAATAGTATTCACGGATAGCTTCTTTCAAACATTTATTTCCTACTTCTAACAAATTTCTAAATAGTTTAAGAATTTTATAGTCTGTCAAGTTTTTTTCTTGACACCTGCCAGAAATCTGCTATAATAGAACATGTGCTAAATAGCTCAGCTATTTCACTCAAATAAAAAATAAGAAAAGAGACTTTAAAAATGGCAGTTAAAATCCGTTTGACTCGTATGGGTTCTAAGAAAAAACCTTTCTACCGTATCAACGTAGCAGATTCACGTTCACCACGTGACGGACGTTTCATCGAAACAGTTGGAACTTACAATCCACTTGTTGCTGAAAACCAAGTAACTTTGAAAGAAGACCGCGTTCTTGCATGGTTGGCTGATGGAGCTCAACCTTCAGATACAGTTCGCAACATCCTTTCAAAAGAAGGCGTATTGAAAAAATTCCACGATTCTAAATTCTCAAAATAAGTTTAAAGTAGGTTGATAGATGGATACGATTGAAAATCTCATTATTGCGATTGTGAAACCCTTGATTTCACAACCAGATGCCTTAACTATCAAGATTGAAGATACACCAGAGTTTTTGGAATATCATTTGAATCTTGATCAAAGCGATGTGGGTCGTGTAATCGGTCGTAAGGGTCGCACTATTTCTGCGATAAGAACGATTGTCTACTCTGTCCCAACTGAATACAAAAAAGTAAGAATCGTTATTGACGAAAAATAAGAAGGGCGGGACGGATGTCTCGCTTTTTTGTGTGGAGAAGTGTAAAATATCCTCATCAGGATTTGGAAAGTTTTTTAGAGGGTAAATTCCCAAACTAACTTCTAGTTTCCCACAACCTAGCTTTTAGTATTAGAAAAACGCGTGAAATCAGTGGGAATCCGTCTGAGACTAACTTCCACTGATTTTTTTTCTTGATATATAAGGGTTCAAAAGCGAAAAGACTCAGAAAAAAGTGCACGACAAATAGCCCTAAAACAAAGTCGTCTTAGAGTAACTTCCAGTTTTGGGAGAGATGGAAGTTACTTTGAGAAGTTACGAGGATTTTTAGAGGGATACTATCTATAGTGTCTTTTTTCTCCAACTTGAGAAAATCCTTGAAACATGATAAAATAAAGGATAAGGATTTTTAATAATTCATTATATAGAATGAGTGGATTTCTTTATGAAGAGGATTGAAGTATCTACAGAAATTGGTAGTCTCTCTGTTACTTATCAAAAGCAAAAGAAAGTGCTAGTTTGTTTAAGTGGCGCAGGTTTGCTACCAAGTTATGAAAATTTTTCACTTATACTTGAAAAACTTCCTCCTACAATTGGTTATTTGACAATTGATTTTCCGAACACAGGTAGGAGTTCGATTCATGACCAATCTGGAAAAAATCTAGATAAGCTTGCAGATGCAGTTTATAAAGTACTTGAAGAATTAGGGATTTCTGAATATATACTTTGTGCACATAGTTTGAGTGGAATTTTAGCTTGCAAATTACTCAAGAAACCAATTAAGTGTCAGGCTTTACTAGCAATTGAACCGACAACTAAAAACGTCATGTTTGCTGATTTTTCAGAAAATCCTTATCCAGAAATGGAAGAGCAGATGAGGCTGATTGACGAGTGTGGTCCTGAACTTTATTTTAAGAACTTAACTCAAGCAACATTTAGCCCTAAAATTAATAAAGAAATCTGGGAAATAATGCAAGAAAAAGGCTCAGAATTGGAAAATCAAGATCCAGGATTTCAGATATCTGGAGAGATTACTGAGGAAGATTTTGAGAATGTATCTATAGAATCTTATATCCCTGTGTTTATTTTTTGTCAGGCTTATAGAGAAAAAGAGTACAGAGAATCAGAATATTGGACTTCCAATACTAAACTCATTTTAGGAGGGAGTCACCATTATTTACAATGGTCAGAATCAGAACAAATTGCGACTATTATTCGAGAACTGTCAGAATAAGATGGAAAGAAGGAGACTACAGGAGACAAGATGAACTACTTTAATGTTGGGAAAATCGTCAATACGCAAGGATTGCAGGGTGAGATGCGAGTCTTGTCTGTGACAGATTTTGCAGAAGAACGGTTTAAAAAAGGGGCTGAGCTGGCCTTGTTTGATGAAAAAGATCAGTTTGTCCAAACAGTGACCATCGCTAGCCACCGTAAACAGAAGAACTTTGATATTATCAAATTCAAAGATATGTACCATATCAACGCTATCGAAAAGTATAAGGGATACAGTCTCAAGGTCGCTGAGGAAGATTTGAATGTCCTAGATGATGGTGAATTTTATTATCACGAGATTATCGGTTTGGAAGTCTATGAGAGTGATAACTTGATTGGAACCATCAAAGAAATCCTGCAACCAGGTGCCAACGATGTCTGGGTGGTCAAGCGAAAAGGCAAGCGTGACTTGTTATTGCCCTATATCCCACCAGTGGTTCTCAATGTTGATATTCCAAATAACCGCGTCGATGTGGAAATCTTAGAAGGGTTAGACGATGAAAATTGATATTTTAACCCTCTTTCCAGAGATGTTTTCTCCACTGGAGCACTCAATCGTTGGAAAGGCTCGAGAAAAAGGGCTCTTAGATATCCAGTATCATAATTTTCGAGAAAATGCTGAAAAGGCCCGCCATGTAGACGATGAGCCATATGGAGGCGGTCAGGGGATGTTGCTCCGAGCCCAACCTATTTTCGATGCCTTTGATGCTATTGAAAAGAAAAATCCGCGCGTCATTCTCCTCGATCCTGCTGGAAAGCAGTTTGATCAGGCTTATGCTGAGGATTTGGCTCAAGAGGAAGAGCTAATCTTTATCTGTGGGCACTATGAGGGTTATGATGAGCGTATTAAGACCTTGGTAACAGATGAGATTTCCCTAGGGGACTATGTCTTGACTGGTGGAGAGTTGGCGGCTATGACCATGATTGATGCGACGGTTCGCCTGATTCCAGAAGTGATTGGTAAGGAGTCCAGCCACCAAGATGATAGTTTTTCTTCAGGCCTTCTCGAATATCCTCAGTACACACGTCCCTATGATTATCGAGGCATGGTTGTCCCAGATGTACTGATGAGTGGACACCATGAAAAGATTCGTCAGTGGCGATTGTATGAGAGTTTAAAGAAAACCTACGAGCGCAGACCAGATTTGTTAGAAAATTATCAACTGACAGCAGAAGAAGAAAAAATGCTGGCAGAAATCAAAGAAAATAAAGAATAAAGGAGAAACCTATGCAAGTAATCAAACGTAATGGCGAAATTGCTGAATTTAATCCAGATAAGATTTACCAAGCTATCTTAAAGGCAGCCCAGACAGTCTATGTATTGACAGATGATTTGCGTCAAAACCTTGCACAAGTCACTAAGAAAGTGGTTCTGGATTTGGAAGAAGCCAAGGTGGAACGTGCGACGATCAGTATGATTCAATCTATGGTTGAACATCGTTTATTGGGTGCAGGTTACATTACCATTGCAGAACACTACATTTCCTATCGTCTGCAACGTGACTTGGAAAGAAGTGGTTATGGAGATCATATCGCGGTTCATTTACATTTTGAACAAGTTCGCTAAGAAAAAAGAGTGGGATGAAGTAACTACATCTCACTCTTTCTTAAATCTATTTTTTTGGGCTGTTTGGACGGTTGAAGGGACAAATCGCAGGCGTTGAATATCGCTTATGCGGATAATACGGGTCACATTTTTGGCAAAATTTTTCACGATAAGTTGTTGGCCTTGTTGATCGTATTTGATGATATCACCTGTAAAACTTGCCTCAGACAAGATAAGGTGAACAGCGGTTTGTTTCTGGATAGCCTCTTCAATAGCGGCTGTAAGGGAGTTGCTTTCAGTCTGATCTGGTTCTTCATGTCCATTTAAAAAGTCATGTATTTTATCTAGAACTTGCTGGAATTTATGTCTCATAGTGGCCTCCCTTCTTTTATATCAATATTATATAAAATTTTCCTAAAATCTACAAGATTTTACGAATAATCAGATGAAAGCTAAAAAAGGAGAAGAAAATGGCAGAATTTACATTTGAAATTGAAGAGCACTTGTTGACTCTTTCTGAAAACGAAAAAGGTTGGACCAAGGAAATCAACCGTGTGAGCTTTAATGGTGCTCCTGCAAAGTTTGATATTCGTGCTTGGAGTCCAGACCATACGAAAATGGGCAAAGGGATTACTCTCTCAAATGAAGAATTTCAAACGATGGTGGATGCCTTTAAAGGAAACTAAGTTTTCAAAATGAAAGAAAAGGATATTGAGTCATGACAACTCGATATCCTTTTTTAGTTAGCGAAGTAAGCCTGATTTTTAAGGCGTTGAAGTAGTGGACGGCTAATAAAACTAATAGCTAGAAGTTTACCAAGGTCTGGAATGATAAAAGGAATGACCCCCACAACAAGAGCTTTTTCAAATGCCATTCCAGCTAGAAAATGCAAGCTGAGAATCCCGCCGACAAAGACAAGGGCATCACCCAAGAGGTTTGCAAGAAAAATCTTGACAATACCACTCTCGCTGTTAGTTAGGGAAGAAGTAAGTCCAGAGTATACAAGATAAAACCAAAGATAACCTGCAGTAGGACCAACCAACGCCTGCAATCCTGCTCCACCTCCTGCAAAAACAGGAAGACCGATAGCACCTAGAAGAAGATAGAGTCCAACAGAAAGTACAGCCTCTCTCGGTCTAAAGACAGTAGCAATCAAGCCGATTGCAAAGTTTTGCAGAGTGAAGGGGACAGGTCCAATTGGAAGACTGATTTGTGCCAAAACAGCAATGAGAGCAGCCCCAATAGCAGGGATAGCATAAACGTGAGCTTTTTTCAAAATAGTTAACCTCTTTTATAATGTATAGTAACTATTATACTCGTAGAGTAATCATTGTCAACCAATTTTTAAAAACAAGATAACAAAAACTGTAACAGCCGATTTTGCTTACTGGTTAAGGGGTGGGTAATTGTTTTGTTGATTCGAAAACATCAAAAAAGAAGCAGACACAGTTGCATCAGCTTCTTTTATTTCGATTAACGCATAGTTACAAATTCTTCAGATGCAGTTGGGTGAATTGCCACAGTTGCATCAAAGTCAGCCTTGGTTGCTCCCATTTTGATAGCAACGGCAAATCCTTGAATCATTTCATCAACACCGTATCCAATTCCATGAAGTCCGACAACTTTTTCTTCTGAACCAGCTGTGATCAATTTGAAACGAGTTTCTTGACGGTTGCAAGTGCAAGCAGAGTACATAGAAGTAAAGCTTGATTTGTAAACCTTGATTTGGTCTTGACCGTATTCTTTAATAGCTTGCTCTTCTGTCAAACCAACCGTTCCGATAGCAGGGTGTGAAAAGACGACAGTTGGAATAGTTGAGTAATCCATTTTTGCAGTAGTTTTTCCGTTAAAGAGACGTTCAGATAGGGTACGCCCAGCCTTGATTGCAACTGGGGTCAGTTCTTTCTCGCCCGTTACATCACCTAGAGCGTAAATTCCTTCAACAACAGTATTTTGATATTCATCCACTTGGATAAAGCCACGTTCGTTCAGAGTTACTCCAGCTTTTTCAAGTTGCAAGCCCTTAACGTTTGGACGGCGACCAGTAGCCCAGATAACTTGGCTAGCTGTGTGACTAGTACCATCTTCGAAATGAATGGTAATGCCTTCAGCAGTTTTTTCTAACTTGGCAGGGACTTTGTGAGTATGAAGTGGCAAGTTTGTTCTTTCCATTTCCTTGACCAGACCTTCAACGATGTAAGAATCAAAACCACGTAAAGGACGATCGCGGCGAACAAAGAGGTCTGTCTTAACACCAAAAGTGTGGAGTACGCCAGCCAATTCAACGGCAATATAACCCGCGCCTAGAATAGCAACTGACTCTGGCAATTCTTCCCAAGCAAATACATCATCAGAAGAGCCACCTAGCTCAGCACCAGGAATATTTGGAATACTTGGATGGGCACCTGTAGCAATCACGATATGTTTAGCACGAATGAGTTCACCATTTACGCTAACAGTATGAGAATCTACAAATTCAGCATGGCCTTCAATCAAGTCTACACCGTTGCGTTTAAAACTGCCATCATAAGAAGAACGAGCGCGATCAATGTAGGCTTCACGATTGCGACGTAGGGTTGCAAAGTCAAAGTTAAGATCAGTAGTCTTAAAGCCGTAGTCTTCTCCAAATTGATGGAAAGTCTCAGCGATTTGTGCTCCGTACCACATGATTTTTTTAGGAACACAGCCGACGTTGACGCAGGTTCCACCTAGTTTCTTTTCCTCAATAACGGCCGCTTTGGCTCCGTGTTCACCAGCACGGTTCATGGTAGCAATTCCTCCGCTACCTCCACCGATAGCAATGATATCGTATTCTCTCATTGAAAACTCCTTTGTACTCTTTTAAATAGTCGAGTGTCTTTTTTGATAGTCATATTCTATCTTTTTTTTGATGTGATTGCAAAAATCTGCTACGCACAAAAAATTGCAAAAAAGCTTGCCAAATAAGTCAAAATAATGTATTATATAACTAGTACAATAGAAAAGGAGAATTTCCGAACGATTGTTTAATCCTGAATTGTCATTATTTCCATCTGAACTGCATTGTTTGCTGGAGGGAAATCTGGTATAATAGCAAAGTATTGTAAAAAAGAAAAGGAGTTTCATTATGAAGAAAAAGAATGGTAAAGCTAAAAAGTGGCAATTGTATGCAGCAATTGGTGCTGCGAGTGTAGTTGTATTGGGTGCTGGGGGGATTTTACTCTTTAGACAACCCTCGCAAACTGATGTTAAGGATGAAACGCCGCATCTAGTAGTGGCAAAAGAGGGAACTGTTGCTTCGTCGGTTTTATTGTCAGGGACAGTAACGGCAAAAAATGAACAATACGTTTATTTTGATGCTAGCAAGGGAGATTTAGACGAAATCCTTGTTTCTGTGGGGGATAAGGTCAGCGAAGGGCAGGCTTTAGTCAAGTACAGTAGTTCAGAAGCCCAGGCGGCCTATGATTCAGCGAGTCGAGCAGTAGCTAAGGCAGATCGTCATATCAATGAACTCAATCAAGCACGAAATGAAGCCGCTTCAGCTCCGGCTCCTCAAGCCTCTGCGCCAGCAGGAGGAGAAGATGCAACGGTGCAAAGTCCAACTCCAGTGGCTGGAAATTCTGTTGCTTCTATTGACGCTCAGTTGGGTGATGCCCGTGATGCGCGTGCAGACGCTGCGGCGCAATTAAGTAAGGCTCAAAGTCAGTTAGATGCAATGACGGTTCTCAGTACCCTAGAGGGAACTGTGGTCGAAGTCAACCACAATGTTTCTAAATCTCCAACAGGAGCTAGCCAAGTAGTCGTTCATGTCGTAAGTAATGAAAACTTGCAAGTTAAGGGAGAATTGTCTGAATATAACCTCGCCAACCTATCTGTAGGTCAAGAAGTAAGCTTTACTTCTAAAGTGTATCCTGATAAAAAATGGACTGGGAAATTAAGCTATATTTCTGACTATCCTAAAAACAATGGTGAAGCAGCTAGTCCAGCTGCCGCAGCTTCTGGTAATTCTGGTTCTAAATATCCATACACTATTGATGTTACAAGTGAAATTGGTGATTTGAAACAAGGATTCTCAGTAAGTGTTGAGGTCAAAAATAAGAGTAAAGCCATTTTGGTTCCTCTAACAAGTGTTGTGACTGAAAATGATAAGAACTATGTCTGGGTGCTTGACGAGCAGAAAAAGGCCAAGAAAGTGGAAGTTGGTTTGGGTAATGCTGATGCAGACAACCAAGAAATCACTTCAGGTCTGACAAATGGAGTCAAGGTCATCAGTAACCCAACGTCTTCTCTAGAGGAAGGAAAAGAGGTGAAGGCTGATGAAGCAACTAATTAGTCTAAAAAATATCTGCAGAAGCTACCGTAACGGTGACCAAGAACTGCAGGTTCTCAAAAATATCAACCTAGAAGTGAATGAGGGTGAATTCGTTGCTATCATGGGACCATCTGGTTCTGGTAAGTCTACTCTCATGAATACGATTGGGATGTTGGATACACCAAGTAGTGGAGAGTATTATCTTGAAGGTCAAGAAGTGGCTGGATTGGGTGAAAAACAACTAGCTAAGGTTCGCAACCAACAAATCGGTTTTGTCTTTCAGCAGTTCTTTCTTCTATCTAAACTCAATGCTCTGCAAAATGTAGAATTGCCCTTGATTTACGCAGGAGTTTCGGCTTCAAAACGTCGCAAGTTAGCTGAGGAATATCTAGATAAGGTTGAATTGACAGAACGTAGTCATCATTTGCCTTCGGAATTATCTGGTGGTCAAAAGCAACGTGTGGCTATTGCGCGTGCCTTGGTAAACAATCCTTCTATTATTCTAGCAGACGAACCGACAGGAGCCTTGGATACCAAAACAGGGAACCAAATTATGCAACTATTGGTTGACTTGAACAAAGAAGGAAAAACCATTATCATGGTAACGCATGAGCCTGAAATAGCTGCTTATGCCAAACGTCAGATTGTCATTCGCGATGGAGTTATTTCATCTGATAGTGCTCAGTTAGAAAAGGAGGAAAACTAAGATGCAGAATCTGAAATTTGCCTTTTCATCTATTATGGCTCACAAGATGCGTTCTTTGCTTACCATGATTGGGATTATTATCGGTGTTTCATCAGTTGTTGTGATTATGGCTTTGGGAGATTCCCTATCTCGTCAAGTCAATAAAGATATGACCAAATCTCAGAAAAATATTAGCGTCTTCTTCTCTCCTAAAAAAAGTAAAGATGGGTCTTTTACTCAGAAACAATCAGCTTTTACGGTTTCTGGAAAAGAAGAGGAAGTTCCTGTTGAACCACCAAAACCGCAAGAATCTTGGGTCAAGGAGGCAGCCAAACTCAAGGGAGTGGATAGTTACTATGTAACCAATTCAACAAATGCCATCTTGACCTATCAAGATAAAAAGGTTGAGAATGCTAATTTGACAGGTGGAAACAGAACTTATATGGAGGCTGTTAAGAATGAAATTATTGCAGGTCGTAGTCTAAGAGAGCAAGATTTCAAAGAGTTTGCAAGTGTCATTTTGCTAGATGAGGAATTGTCCATTAGTTTATTTGGCTCTCCACAAGAGGCTATTAACAAGGTTGTAGAAGTCAATGATTTTAGTTACCGAGTCATTGGGGTTTATACTAGTCCAGAGGCTAAAAGGTCAAAAATATATGGGTTTGGTGGCTTGCCTATTACTACCAATATCTCCCTTGCTGCGAATTTTAATGTAGATGAAATAGCTAGTATTGTCTTTCGAGTGAATGATACCAGTTTAACTCCAACTCTGGGTCCAGAACTGGCACGAAAAATGACAGAACTTGCAGGCTTGCAACAGGGAGAATATCAGGTGGCAGATGAGTCGCTTACATTTGCAGAAATTCAACAATCGTTTAGTTTTATGACGACGATTATCAGTTCCATCGCAGGGATTTCCCTCTTTGTTGGAGGAACTGGTGTTATGAACATCATGCTGGTTTCTGTTACAGAGCGTACCCGTGAGATTGGTCTCCGTAAGGCTTTGGGTGCAACGCGTGCCAATATTTTAATCCAGTTTTTGATTGAATCCATGATTTTGACCTTGTTAGGTGGCTTAATTGGTTTGACAATTGCAAGTGGTTTAACTGCCTTAGCAGGTTTGTTACTGCAAGGCTTGATTACGGGTATAGAAGTTGGAGTATCAATCCCAGTTGCCCTATTTAGTCTTGCAGTTTCGGCTAGCGTGGGTATGATCTTTGGAGTCTTGCCAGCCAACAAGGCATCGAAACTTGACCCAATCGAAGCCCTTCGTTATGAATAAGATCAACAAGATGGACACTCGTCTATCTTGTTTTTGTATAGATTTCCCTATCGAAAATCCTTAAAAATGTGATATAATGAAGTGTTAGAAAAACAGGTTTCATTTGCCTGGAAAGGAAAAATTATGTCTGAAAAGAATTTTTATATTACAACGCCGATTTACTATCCATCTGGGAAACTTCATATCGGTTCTGCCTACACAACCATCGCCTGTGATGTCCTAGCCCGTTACAAACGCCTAATGGGCTACGATGTCTTTTATCTGACAGGTCTTGATGAGCATGGTCAAAAGATTCAACAAAAAGCAGAAGAAGCTGGCATTACACCACAAGCCTATGTTGATGGAATGGCAGTTGGAGTTAAAGAACTCTGGCAATTACTAGATATCTCATACGATAAATTTATCCGTACAACGGATGACTACCATGAAAAAGTTGTCGCACAGGTCTTTGAGCGCTTGCTTGCTCAAGATGACATCTATTTGGGTGAATACTCTGGCTGGTATTCAGTATCAGATGAAGAATTCTTTACAGAAAGCCAGCTTGCGGAAGTATTCCGTGATGAAGCTGGAAATGTAACTGGTGGTATTGCTCCATCAGGTCACGAGGTTGAATGGGTATCTGAAGAATCATACTTCCTTCGCCTCAGCAAATACCAAGATCGTTTGGTCGAATTTTTCAAGTCCCATCCTGAATTTATCACTCCAGATGGTCGTCTCAATGAAATGCTTCGCAACTTCATCGAGCCAGGTTTAGAGGATTTGGCAGTTTCTCGTACAACCTTTACATGGGGTGTGCCAGTCCCATCAAATCCTAAGCACGTTGTCTATGTTTGGATTGATGCCCTTCTTAACTATGCGACAGCTCTTGGCTACGGTCAAGACGAACATAGTAACTTTGACAAGTTCTGGAATGGAACAGTCTTCCACATGGTAGGAAAAGACATCCTTCGTTTCCACTCCATCTACTGGCCAATCCTTCTTATGATGTTGGATGTTAAATTACCTGATCGTTTGATTGCCCATGGTTGGTTTGTCATGAAAGATGGTAAAATGTCTAAATCTAAAGGGAATGTCGTTTACCCTGAAATGTTGGTAGAGCGTTATGGACTAGATCCACTTCGTTACTACCTCATGCGCAGTCTTCCAGTTGGTTCAGATGGAACTTTCACTCCTGAAGACTATGTCGGCCGTATCAACTATGAATTGGCTAATGACCTTGGCAACCTCCTCAACCGTACGGTTTCCATGATTAACAAGTATTTTGATGGACAAATTCCAGCCTATGTAGAGGGTGTAACAGAGTTTGACAATGCTCTTGCTGAGGTTGCAGAACAATCAATCGCAGACTACCATACACACATGGAAGCAGTTGACTACCCACGTGCGCTTGAAGCAGTCTGGACTCTTATCTCTCGTACTAATAAATACATCGACGAGACAGCTCCATGGATCTTGGCTAAGGATGAAGCACTTCGTGACCAATTGGCAAGTGTGATGAGCCACTTGGCAGCCAGCCTTCGTGTCGTCGCTCACTTGATTGAACCATTTATGATGGAAACTAGTCGTGCGGTTATGACTCAACTTGGCTTAGCAGAAGTTTCTAGTCTTGAAAACTTGAGTTTGGCTGCTTTCCCTGAGGGTGTAACAGTAGTTGCCAAAGGAACACCAATCTTCCCACGTCTGGATATGGAAGAAGAAATCGCCTATATCAAGGAACAAATGGAAGGCAACAAGCCAGCTGTCGAAAAAGAATGGAATCCGGACGAAGTCGAACTCAAACTCAACAAGGATGAAATCAAGTTTGAAGACTTTGACAAGGTCGAAATCCGTGTCGCAGAAGTCAAAGAAGTGTCTAAAGTAGAAGGTTCTGATAAGTTGCTCCAATTCCGCTTGGATGCTGGTGATGGTGAAGATCGTCAAATCCTCTCAGGAATTGCAAAATACTATCCAAATGAACAAGAATTGGTCGGCAAGAAAGTTCAAATCGTTGCCAATCTCAAACCACGTAAAATGATGAAAAAATATGTCAGCCAAGGGATGATTCTCTCAGCTGAACATGATGGACAATTAACCCTTCTTACAGTTGATCCAGCTGTACCAAACGGAAGTGTGATTGGGTAAAAATAGACAGGACTAGTTCATGCTAGTTCTGTTTTTTATTTATACTAAATGAAAATAAAAGAGCAAACTAGGAAGCTAG
>NZ_VMMZ01000064.1:0-8495 GCF_013277475.1 Streptococcus sp. k-628 | reverse complement strand
CTAGCTTCCTAGTTTGCTCTTTAATTTTCATTGAGTATAAGTAAATTTCTATCTTGATTTTCAGATAAAAATTGCTCCTTCTGTGGCCTCTTCTTACGCTTGAGAAGGGCTTCTGCCGACATGGCTTCTTCCTTACTGGCAAAACCTTGAGCATAGATAAGTTTGACTGGCAAGCGTGCTCGTGTATATTTGGCTCCCTTCCCACTATTGTGGACAGCGAGGCGTTTTCTCACGTCAGTCGTATAACCCGTATAGTAGGAACCATCACGACACTCCAGCACGTACATATAAGCCTTATGATCCATAATAAATCTCTTCGAGTTCCGGCGTATAAGAGCCATCATCATTGTGAACAATGAGAGGTGGCAAGACCTTAAAGCCACTTGTCGAGCCATCCTTGATAGCCTCAATCAAGAGCATATTGGCTTCCTTTTCTCTTTTTGGATAAACAAACTGCAGGCGCTTTGGGGCTAGATTATGCCGTTGCAACATATCCAGAATGTCCAAGAGTCGATCAGGACGATGAACCATGGCCAAACGCCCATTAGATTTGAGAATACTCTGGGCACTACGACAGATTTCTTCCAAATTAGTCGTGATTTCGTGGCGCGCCAAGAGATAATGTTCGCTCTCGTTCAGATTAGAATGAGGATCCACCTTGAAATAGGGTGGATTACACAAAATCATATCCACCTTACTTCCCTGGATGTAAGCAGGCATATTTTTCAAATCATCACAGATGACCTCCATCTGCTCTTCTAAACCATTCAAACGGACAGAGCGCTCAGCCATATCCGCCAAACGCTCCTGAATCTCAACAGCCAAAATCTGTGCCTGAGTCCGAGTGCTAGCAAATAGCCCCACTGCTCCATTTCCAGCGCAAAAATCCACTATCAAGCCCTTTTTAGGGAAACGTGGAAAGCGTGACAAGAGAACACTGTCCACCGAATAGCTAAAGACCTCTCTATTTTGAATAATTTTGATATCTGTTGAGAAGAGCTGGTTAATGCGCTCCCCTGATTTTAATAATTGTTCTTCTTCCATGGTTCTATTATAGCAGATTTATATTAACATTACAAAAAATATAAAACTCTAAACTACTTCTTCTTTTTTAAATGGTGCAGGGCTTCTCTAGTCCAGATTGGTAGCATTCGTCGAAAGGGCGCAAAGCCGTAGTTAAAGCGGTCGCTTGAAAAGCGTCTCCGTCTCGGAAACTGGTGCTTTTCTTCCTCCAAAGTGCGGATAGAAAGGCTGGCTTTCCCTGTAAATTCATCTAAATCCACTACCTGAACCTGAACCTCTTCATCGACTTTCAAGGCGTCATGAATATTTTCAATAAAGCCTGTCCGAATCTCTGAAATGTGAATCAGTCCCGTATCACCCGTCTCTAGTTCAACAAAGGCACCATAGGGCTGAATCCCTGTAATACGCCCCTTTAGCTTATCACCGATTTTCATCTTAGTCCTCGATTTCAATTGTTTCAATCACGACATCTTCAACTGGCTTGTCCATGGCCCCTGTCTCAACAGAAGCAATGGTATCCAAGACAGCATAAGAAGCTTCATCAGCTAACTGACCAAAAACAGTATGACGGCGGTCTAGGTGAGGAGTTCCTCCTTGGTTGGCATAGATTTCCGCAATCGGTTCTGGCCAACCACCACGAGCAATTTCTTTCTTAGAATAAGGTAGGTGTTGATTTTGCACGATAAAGAACTGGCTACCGTTGGTATTTGGACCAGCATTTGCCATGGAAAGAGCACCACGGATATTGTAAAGTTCTTCTGAGAATTCATCCTCAAATGATTCGCCGTAGATTGACTCGCCACCCATACCAGTTCCAGTTGGATCTCCACCTTGGATCATAAAGTCCTTGATAATACGGTGGAAAATGACTCCATCATAGTAACCATCTTTTGAAAGTGCAACAAAGTTAGCCACTGTTTTAGGAGCATGTTCAGGGAAGAGCTTAATACGCAAGTCTCCGTGATTGGTCTTAATGGTCGCAAGAGGACCTTCTACTGTTTCAATGGCTACTTGTGGGAAATGCAATTCTTTTTCTACCATACCAAATCCTTCTAAGGCATCAAAAATGCCATCTTCTTCTAATGTTTTTGTAATATAATCTGCTTTTTCTTTGATCTTATCATGAGAAATTCCCATTGCAACGCTGATTCCAGCATAATCAAAGAGTTCCAAGTCATTCAGCCCATCTCCAAAAACCATGACGTTCTCTGGTTTCAAGCAAAGGTGTTCCACAACCTTTTCCACCCCCGTCGCTTTGGAGCCTGAAATCGGCACAATATCAGACGAATGCTCATGCCAACGAACCATGCGAAGTTTGTCTGAGAGACTGTCAGGCAAGTGCAAGTCATCTCCTTTATCTTCAAAAGTCCACATCTGATAGATATTTTCTTTTTCATGGAAATCAGGATCTACATCTAAATCGGGATAAATTGGATTGATAGCTTCACTAATCATATCGGTACGAGTCGACAATTTGGCATCATGACTCCCAACCAAGCCATACTCTATTTCCTCTTGCTTGGCCCAAGAAATATACTCCTCAACATCTGACTTCTCAATCTGATGTTGATAAATAACCTGACCTTTTTTATCTTCGATATAAGCCCCATTTAAGGTCACAAAAAAGTCAGGATTCAGTTCACGAATCTCTGGTACAACACCAAAAATCCCCCGTCCAGAAGCAATACCTGTCAAGATTCCTTTCTCACGTAATTGCTTAAAAACAGTTGGGATTGAAGACGGAATAAAACCTGTCTTGGAATTTCGCAATGTATCATCAATATCAAAAAAGACAATCTTAATCTTTTTTGCCTTGTATCTTAATTTGGCATCCATCTCACTACCTCTTTCAATCTAACTCTTTCCATTATACCATAAAGTAGCTAAATCCCCTATTTTCAAAGAAATTCGCCATCTCTTATTCGAACTTCTTTGATAAGTACAGAACTAAATCATCATTATTTTGAATAGTAGCATTCATTTCCAAGGGTTGATTTCGATACCAGACACCTGTCCCATCTGGAATGTAGCCCCGTCTGATATACAATCTCTGGGCAGGTCCATAGCCTGAGTGCAAACCTACACCCAACGTCACTTTGTCTGAAAAAAACTTAACTCGATTTTCTGCCTCTTCTAGCAGTTGACTCCCAATCCCTTGATTTCGAAAAGGCTCAAACACATTAAAATCTGATAATTCTGGATAGACTTCTGCAAAAGGACCATGTTTAGCAGAGGGCAAAATGGTAACGTAGCCCGCTACAGCACCATCAATCTCTGCAACTAAGACTTCTCTCTCCCCACTTTCCTGTTCCAGAAAATATCTAGCCAAAATTTCCTCTCTACCAGGCCAACCTTGATTCATAAATCCATGAGATAAGGATTCAATATCAGACTTAATCATATTTCTAATCGTACAATTCATCTTTGACTTACCCACCTTTACTCTTTCTATTACTATTATAGCACGCCAAGGTCAGAAAAAAACTATCTCGTGAAAAAAGACCCGTCGGGGTCTTAATTCACTTTCTTGTTTTCAAGCTCATGAAAAAGAGGTCCACTGGACCTGAAAAAAAGACCCAACCGGGTCTTTTCTTTAATCTTCATTTACGAAAGGCATCAAAGCCATTACGCGAGCGCGTTTGATAGCTGTTGTTACTTTACGTTGGTTTTTAGCTGAAGTTCCTGTTACACGACGAGGAAGGATTTTCCCACGTTCTGAAACGAAACGGCTAAGAAGCTCAGTATCTTTGTAATCAACATATTCAATTTTGTTTGCTGCGATGTAATCAACTTTTTTACGGCGTTTGAATCCGCCACGACGTTGTTGAGCCATGTTTTTTCTCCTTTATAATTTTAGTTGTCCATTAGAATGGTAAATCATCATCTGAAATATCCAATGGATTTGTTGCTCCAAATGGATTTTCATCACGTGAAAAGTCTGGTACTGAATTTGTAGGCGCTGAATAGTTTGCAGTTGGTGCAGAATAAGCTCCACCTGTGTGACCTTCACGCACACTACGGCTTTCCAACATTTGGAAATTCTCAGCCACGACCTCTGTCACGTAGACACGTTGTCCTTGCTGGTTATCGTAACTACGAGTCTGGATACGACCTGTCACCCCGATAAGTGAGCCTTTTTTAGCCCAATTAGCAAGGTTTTCAGCCTGTTGGCGCCACATAACGACATTGATAAAATCAGCCTCACGTTCGCCATTTTGACTCTTAAATGTACGGTTTACTGCAAGAGTAAAAGTCGCAACTGCTACATTTGATGGGGTATAACGCAACTCAGCGTCACGTGTCATACGCCCTACAAGTACAACATTGTTAATCATAGTTTACCTTCTTACGCGTCAATTTTGACGATCATGTGACGAAGAATGTCAGCGTTGATTTTTGAAAGACGGTCAAACTCTTTAAGAGCTGCGTCGTCGTTTGCTTCAACGTTAACGATGTGGTAAAGTCCTTCACGGAAATCTTTGATTTCGTATGCAAGACGGCGTTTTTCCCAAGATTTTGATTCAACAACAGTTGCACCGTTGTCAGTCAAAATAGAGTCAAAACGTGCTACCAAAGCGTTTTTAGCTTCTTCTTCAATGTTTGGACGAATGATATAAAGAATTTCGTATTTAGCCATTGATATGTTCCTCCTTTTGGTCTAATGACCCCAAGACTTTGCAAGGGGTAAGTGAGGTTCGCTCACAATAAACTATTATACTAGAAAAAAATTTTTTACGCAAGTAAAAACTCTGGAATTCGAAAAAACGCCACATGGGCGTTTTCCTATTCTTATGGTTTAATACGGTGCAACATACGTGGGAACGGAATGGCTTCACGGATGTGTTTTGTTCCTGCCGCGAAGGTTACCATACGCTCGATACCGATACCAAATCCACCGTGTGGAACTGTACCGTATTTACGAAGGTCAAGGTAGAATTCGTACTCTGTACGATCCATACCAAGTTCATCCATCTTAGCTACAAGAGCATCGTAGTCTTCCTCACGCATAGACCCACCGATAATTTCTCCATAGCCTTCTGGGGCAAGCAAGTCTGCACAAAGCACGCGCTCTGGATTTCCAGGAACTGGTTTCATGTAGAAGGCCTTGATAGCTGCTGGGTAGTTCATGACAAATGTTGGCACACCAAAGTGGTTTGAAATCCACGTTTCGTGTGGTGAACCAAAGTCATCACCATGCTCAAGATGTTCGTAGTCAGCATCTTCATCATTCTCATGCTCTTGCAAGAGGTCAATGGCTTGATCATAAGTGATGCGTTTGAATGGCTCTGCAATGTAGCGTTTCAGGAGTTCTGTATCACGTTCCAAAGTTTCCAAGGCTTGAGGCGCACGGTCAAGAACACCTTGAAGAAGAGCTTTTACATAAGCTTCTTGCAAGTCAAGTGACTCATCATGTGTCAAGTATGAGTACTCTGCGTCCATCATCCAGAACTCAGTCAAGTGACGACGTGTTTTTGATTTTTCAGCACGGAATACTGGACCAAAGTCAAAGACACGACCAAGGGCCATAGCGCCTGCTTCTAGGTAAAGCTGACCTGATTGGCTCAAGTAGGCTGGCGTTCCGAAGTAATCAGTTTCAAAAAGTTCAGTTGAATCTTCTGCCGCGTTTCCTGAAAGAATTGGGCTATCAAATTTCATGAAGCCATTCTTGTCGAAGAACTCATAAGTTGCGTAGATGATAGCGTTACGGATTTGCATCACCGCTACTTGCTTACGAGAACGGAGCCACAAGTGACGGTTGTCCATCAAGAAGTCTGTTCCATGTTCTTTTGGTGTGATTGGGTAGTCTTGAGATTCACCGATCACTTCGATGTCTGTAATGTCCAACTCGTAGCCAAACTTAGAACGTTCGTCTTCTTTGACAATACCTGTCACATAGACAGACGTTTCTTGGCTCAAGCGTTTGATAACATCAAACTTTTCAAGTCCTACTTCTTCACCAAATTTTTCGACAAAGTTTGGTTTAAAGGCCACACCTTGGAAGAAGGCTGTTCCATCACGCAATTGCAAGAAGGCGATTTTCCCTTTTCCTGATTTGTTGGCAACCCAAGCGCCAATCGTCACTTCCTGACCAACATAGTCTTTTACATCAATAATCGTTACACGTTTTGTCATTATTTTTCCTTTTCTTTTTTTATTCTTTATGGCAAACCACTTCTATATTGTTCCCATCTGGGTCAACCACAAAAGCAGCGTAGTAAATCGGTTGCTCACTGCGATAACCAGGAGCTCCATTGTCTCGCCCACCTGCCTCTAAACCAGCCTCATAACAAGCTTGAACCTCTTCCTTATTTTCTGCTAAAAAAGCAAAGTGAATAGGATTTTGCTTCCCCTGAGCCAGCCAAAAATCACCACCAGGATGAGGGCTGTTTGGGGCAAGAAAACTGATTAGAGAAGTGGTCTTAAAAGCCAATTTATAGCCCAAAGGAGCGAGAAAACTCCTATAAAATCCTTCTGAAATTTGTAAATCCTTTACCTTAATTTCAAAATGATCAATCATTCTCACTACCCATAAATGCTTTCAAGCGTTTAACTGCTTCTTTAAGCGTGTCTAGGTCTGTCGCATAGCTGAGGCGGACATTTTCTGGCGCTCCGAATCCTGCTCCTGTAATCAAGGCTAGACCAACTTCTTCAAGAATAGCCGTCGTAAATGCTGTTACATCGCTATAACCTTTCATCTCCATAGCTTTTTTGACATTTGGAAAGAGATAGAAAGCTCCTTGTGGTTTGACAACTTCAAAACCAGGGACTTCACACAAGAGTGGATAGATGGTATTGAGACGTTCTTCAAATGCTTGACGCATAACTTCCACAGAATCTTGCGGTCCAGTTAGGGCTTCGATGGTTGCATATTGTGAAACAGCAGTTAGGTTAGAAGTTGTTTGACCTGTCAATTTGCTCATAGCAGCAATGAGTTCTGGATCACCCACTGCATAACCTACCCGCCAACCCGTCATGGCATAGGCCTTAGATACACCGTTAATGACAATGGTTTGCTTACGAATTGCTTCTGATAGACTTGAGATTGGAACAAATTCATTTCCATTATAAACAAGGCGACCGTATATATCATCTGCTAAAATCAGAATGTCATGCTCAACTGCCCAATTTCCGATAGCTAGTAATTCTTCACGAGTATAGATCATACCAGTCGGATTAGATGGTGAATTGAGAACCAAAACCTTTGTCTTATCTGTCCTAACTAGTTCTAGTTGATCCACCGTAACTTTAAAATCATTGTCTTCTTTAGCTTGAACAAAAACTGGAATCCCTTCTGCCATCTTGACCTGATCTCCATAACTAACCCAATATGGGGTTGGGATGATGACTTCATCACCTGGATTGACCACAGCCATAAAGAAAGTATAGAGTGAGAACTTAGCACCGGTAGCAAATGTGACTTCGTTGGCCGCTACGGAATAACCATAATAACGCTCAAAATAGGTATTGACTGCTGCTTTTAACTCAGGCAAACCTGAAGCTACCGTATAGAAAGAAGCACGTCCATCTCGAATGGCTGCAACAGCTGCATCTTGAATATTTTTGGGAGTATGGAAATCGGGCTGACCTAAAGTTAAGAAAAGTACATCTTTTCCTTCAGCCTTTAACTTCTTTGCTCTTGCATCACTAGCCAGAGTCACACTTTCTTCCATTTCTAAAACACGATTGGATAGTTTCATAGGCCCTCCTTATTGACCAATGCTCCTGTTTCAAAATCTACTAGATAAAAATCAGATCCTGACTTGACTTCCCAGATTGGTTTGTCTTGATAACGGCCAAAGGTAATTTTGTCAATCTCGCCAGCTCCTTTTTCCTTAGAAACCGCTTCTGCTTTTTCTTGTGAAACACCTTGATTTAGCTGATAAACGTAAATCTTATGGTCATCTTTTCCAATCAGGACAGCAAGTGCTTCTTGTTTTTTATTACGACCAAGAACGCTATAATAGGATTCCAAGCCATTGTATAAGTCAACCTGATCAGCCTGCTCTAATCCTGCATACTGCTGAGCTAATTTTTCTCCTTCACTTTTAGCTGTTTGATAAGGTTTCATACTCAGAAACACTAGATACAGAAAGGAAGCACTGATAACCACAAACAAAATCGTCATCCCTAGACCATACTGCCACAGTAGATTATTTTTTGCTTTGTTTTGTCTTTTTTTCACTCGTCTATTTTACCATCTATTAAGCTTTATTACAAGTGAATATAAGAATACTCTGCGAAAATCTCATTCAAACCTCGTCAGCGTCGCCTTGCCGTAGGTATGGTTACTGACTTCGTCAGTTTCATCTACAACCTCAAAACAGTGTTTTGAGCTGACTTCGTCAGTTCTATCTACAACCTCAAAGCAGTGCTTTGAGCAGCCTGCGGCTAGCTTCCTAGTTTGCTCTTTGATTTTCATTGAGTATGAAATAAGATATGCACAAATTGATTAGGAAAGTCAAATGAATTTC
>NZ_VMMZ01000063.1:0-6637 GCF_013277475.1 Streptococcus sp. k-628 | reverse complement strand
GATGAAACTGACGAAGTCAATAACCATATATACGGCAAGGCGAAGCTGACGTGGTTTGAAGAGATTTTCGAAGAATATGACCAGCTTGCGAGCTGGTCTTTGTGCTCTTTTCACAGTCTCATCAACCAGTTAATCGATTGTTCTATTTTTTACCCCAAAACCTTGGAAAAGGCTTTCTTTTGTGATATACTTCACATATAAAAACAAGAGAGCTCGTCACACTCGACTCTGTTGAAACAAAATCAATCCAGTCCCGTTGTCCCTGTTCTCGGTCAATATAAAGGAGGATAGCTATGAAAGCTGTTGTTGTAAATCCAGAAAGCACTGGTGTTGCTGTTGAAGAAAAAGTACTCCGTCCACTTGAAACTGGGGAAGCACTTGTAGAAATTGAATACTGCGGTGTTTGCCACACCGATCTCCACGTTGCTCATGGTGACTTTGGTCAAGTACCAGGACGTGTTCTTGGCCACGAAGGTGTTGGTATCGTTAAAGAAATTGCCCCAGATGTGAAAAGCCTTAAAGTCGGTGACCGCGTCAGCGTTGCTTGGTTCTTTGAAGGATGTGGCACTTGCGAATACTGTACAACTGGTCGCGAAACCCTTTGCCGTACAGTAAAAAATGCTGGTTACTCAGTAGATGGTGGTATGGCTGAACAATGTATCGTAACTGCAGACTATGCTGTCAAAGTTCCTGACGGACTTGATCCAGCCCAAGCCTCTTCTATCACATGTGCTGGTGTAACAACCTATAAAGCTATTAAAGAGGCCAAAGTTGAACCAGGTCAATGGGTTGTTCTTTACGGTGCTGGTGGACTTGGTAACCTAGCTGTTCAATACGCTAAAAAAGTATTCAATGCTCATGTCATCGCAGTTGATATCAATAACGACAAACTTGCCCTTGCAAAAGAAGTAGGCGCTGACATTGTGATTAACGGCCTCGAAGTTGAAGATGTACCTGGACTCATCAAGGAAAAAACTGATGGTGGAGCTCATTCAGCTGTCGTAACTGCTGTGTCTAAAGTTGCCTTCAACCAGGCTGTTGACTCAGTTCGTGCCGGTGGTCGCGTCGTCGCTGTTGGTCTTCCTTCTGAAATGATGGAACTAAGTATCGTAAAAACCGTTCTAGATGGAATCCAAGTCATCGGTTCTCTTGTAGGAACTCGTAAAGATTTGGAAGAAGCCTTCCAATTCGGTGCAGAAGGTTTGGTAGTTCCAGTTGTTCAAAAACGTCCAATAGAAGATGCCGTAGCCATTTTCGACGAAATGGAAAAAGGTCAAATCCAAGGACGTATGGTACTCGACTTCACCCACTAATCTAATAAAAACCTATTTTAAAAGTTGGAATGCGCTTCCAACTTTTTTATATTAAATTTTTAAATAAGGATTCAAAAAAACTTCTCCAAAACTCAATATATCAATATTTTCAGATGTAATCTTTTTAATTATTTTATGATAAATAGTTGCTTTTTATATGAAAACGGTTTATACTTAAAAAGTCTTAAAGTTTTCTTAAACGAAAACTAAAACAAAAAAGGAGGAATGACAATAATGAGTATCGGAATCATTATTGCGAGCCACGGTGAATTTGCTGCGGGTATTCATCAGTCAGGATCTATGATCTTTGGTGAACAAGAAAAGGTTCAAGTTGTAACCTTTATGCCAAACGAAGGTCCTGATGATCTATACGCTAAGTTTAATAACGCTGTTGCTGCATTTGACGCAGAAGATGAGGTTCTAGTTTTGGCTGACCTTTGGAGTGGATCTCCATTCAACCAAGCTAGTCGCGTGATGGGAGAAAATCCTGAACGTAAGTTTGCCATCATCACAGGACTTAATTTACCGATGTTGATTCAAGCCTATACAGAGCGCCTCATGGACGCTGCTGCAGGTGTAGAAAAAGTCGCTGCGAATATTATCAAAGAAGCCAAAGATGGCATCAAAGCTCTTCCAGAAGAGCTAAACCCAGTTGAGGAAGTAGCAAGCGCTGCAGCTGCTCCAGTTGCCCAAGCTGCTATTCCAGAAGGAACTGTCATCGGAGACGGTAAACTCAAAATCAACCTTGCCCGTCTAGACACTCGTTTACTTCACGGTCAGGTTGCAACTGCTTGGACTCCAGATTCAAAAGCAGACCGTATCATCGTTGCTTCAGATAACGTAGCTAAAGACGAATTACGTAAAGAATTGATTAAACAAGCAGCTCCAGGTAAAGTGAAAGCAAACGTTGTTCCTATCCAAAAACTAATCGACGTTGCAAAAGATCCTCGCTTCGGAGAAACACATGCCCTTATCTTGTTTGAAACACCTCAAGATGCCCTTCGTGCTATCGAAGGTGGCGTGCCAATCAAAACTCTTAATGTTGGATCAATGGCTCACTCAACTGGTAAAACAATGGTTAACAACGTTTTGTCTATGGATAAAGAAGACGTTGCTACATTTGAAAAAATGCGTGACCTCGATGTTGAATTTGACGTACGTAAAGTACCAAACGACACCAAAAAAGATTTGTTTGACTTGATCAATAAAGCAAACGTACAATAATCGATTTTATGAAAGGATTTTAAAGATGTCTATTATTTCTATGGTTTTAGTAGTCGTTGTAGCCTTCCTAGCAGGTCTTGAAGGTATCCTCGACCAGTTCCAATTCCATCAACCACTTGTAGCTTGTACTCTTATTGGGCTTGTAACAGGTCACTTAGAAGCAGGTATTATACTTGGTGGTTCTCTTCAAATGATTGCCCTTGGTTGGGCTAACATCGGAGCTGCCGTAGCTCCTGACGCTGCTCTTGCTTCTGTTGCTGCTGCCATTATCATGGTTCTTGGTGGCGACTTTACTAAGACAGGTATCGGTGTTGCCCAAGCGGTTGCTATCCCTCTTGCCGTTGCTGGTCTATTCTTAACTATGATCGTCCGTACACTCTCTGTCGGATTGGTTCACACTGCTGATGCTTCTGCTAAAAAAGGTGACTTTAAAGCAGTTGAACGCGCTCACTTTATCGCACTTCTTCTTCAAGGTCTTCGTATTGCAGTCCCTGCAGCACTCCTTCTAATGGTACCAACTGAAACCGTACAAAGTATTCTAAATGCTATGCCTGATTGGCTCAAAGATGGTATGGCTATCGGTGGTGGTATGGTTGTTGCCGTTGGTTACGCCATGGTTATCAACATGATGGCAACTCGTGAAGTATGGCCATTCTTCGCTATCGGTTTCGTGCTTGCTGCCGTATCAGATATTACTCTAATCGGATTTGGTGCTATCGGTGTTGCTATCGCTCTTATCTACCTTCACCTTTCTAAAACTGGTGGAAATGGTGGCGGAGGAGCCGCAACTTCTAACGACCCAATCGGCGATATCCTAGAAGATTACTAAGATAAGAAAGGACTGAAAACATCATGACTGAAAAACTTCAATTAACTAAATCAGATCGTAAAAAAGTTTGGTGGCGTTCAACTTTCTTACAAGGTTCTTGGAACTATGAACGTATGCAAAACTTGGGTTGGGCTTACTCATTAATTCCAGCTCTTAAAAAACTCTACACTAAAAAAGAAGATCAAATCGCTGCTCTTGAACGCCATCTTGAGTTCTTCAACACTCACCCATACGTAGCCGCTCCAATCATGGGGGTTACTCTTGCACTTGAAGAAGAACGTGCTAACGGTGTTGAGATCGATGATGCTGCTATCCAAGGGGTTAAAATCGGTATGATGGGACCTCTTGCTGGTATCGGTGACCCAGTATTCTGGTTTACAGTACGCCCAATCCTTGGATCACTCGGTGCTTCACTTGCCCTTACTGGTAATATCTTAGGTCCACTCCTCTTCTTTGTTGCATGGAACTTGATTCGTATGTCATTCTTGTGGTATACACAAGAGATTGGATACAAGGCTGGATCAGAAATCACTAAAGATATGTCTGGCGGTATCCTTCAAGACATCACTAAAGGTGCTTCTATCCTTGGTATGTTCATTCTTGCTGTCCTTGTTCAACGTTGGGTAAATATTAAATTTGCTTTCGATGTTGCCAAAGTTCAACTAGATGAAAAAGCTTATATCCATTGGGATAAATTGCCAGAAGGATCTAAAGGTATCCAAGAAGCATTCTCACAAGTAGGACAAGGATTGTCTCAAACACCTGAAAAAGTTACTACTTTCCAACAAAACTTGGATATGTTGATCCCTGGACTATCAGGACTACTCCTTACTTTACTTTGCATGTACTTGCTTAAGAAAAAAGTATCTCCAATCACTATTATCCTTGCCCTCTTCGCAGTGGGTATTGTGGCACATGTTCTTCACATCATGTAATCAAGCAACTTAAAAGGAACCAGGTTCTAAAATCTGATTCCTTTTTTCTATGCTTTTATTCAGCCAAGGCTCCCATTGGATCCCATGGTGCAAGTACAATTGGTTCTGCTCCATAGGCAGCTTGTTCTTCTGCTGTCAGCAATTCCTTACGGACAACGATTTGGTAAGTGTATTCGTCCATCCAAGCGTCTGAGGCAACAAAGTAACCATCGGTACCCACCTTGTCTCCCCATGAGTTTTCAACCTTCCACTTGGTTGATTTGCCATTTTCGTCCAAATCAACACCTGTCAAGACCATGGCGTGGGTCATCAAGCTTTCGCTATAGTCCAAACGTCCAGCCTTGTCTTGAGTAAGTTTAATGTCCATGCTTGATTCAAAGTCATAAACATCTGTCGCAAGGATTCCAGCCTTACGGTTGCTGAGCTGGCCGACATCAGAACCAAACCAAACAGTCTCACCTGCTTGCATTTGGGCAATCGCCAATTCTTTCAAGCGCTCCATTGGAACATTGATGTAACGAACTGCACGGCTACCAACCACATTCCCCAACATCTCAACTGTGTAAGATTTTCCGTAAGGTTTATCAGCAGTTGGAGCATTGATAACAGAAACGTAGTCTTCTAGTGGAAGATTAACATATTTCTTGTAAAATTCTTGTGGTGTAATGCCCTTTTCGCTTTGGTAGTTGTTGTCTTTATCGCGATAAGCAAAGTCAAATTTTCGTGGTGGAAGCCCCAATGACATAGCAAGGAAATTAAAGATTTCTTGCAAGAGGTCTTCTTTCTTAGCTTGAACAGTCGCTTGGTCTGCGCCAGAAGCAAGCAAGTCACGCAAGATTTGAGCATCTTGGCGAAGCAATTTGTTAAGGATTGCATTTAGCTCACGGCTGCTACTAGATGAAACAGACTCAGGGTAAACTGACTTAGGCACGACACCGTATTTCTCAAAGAGAGAAACGACCATATCCCATTGACCGCCATCTTGTTGTGGTGTTTGGAGTAAGAAGCTAACCTTGCGACTAGTCAATTCTTGGTCTGAAGTCGCAATGACTTGCTCCAAGAACCAGTTTGATTTCTCATACTTGTCCCAGAAGAATGTGTGGGCCTGTGACAACTCAAAATTTTCCAGTTTGTATTGTGAGATGAGCTTGTGGCGGAAGGTGTTGAGAGCTGCAAACATCCAGCAACGACCAGACGCTTTCTGGTTGGTTACCTTGTCCTTGGTCAAATCCAATGAGAAAACAGGTGTATTATCTACATGGCTCTGACGACGTTCTAAGGCTGCAAAAATTCCGTTGTGGCTAGCAGCATTTTCAATCGCTTGGTATTTTACATTTGCTTCATAATTGGCAAATAGTTTATCAGTAAATGATTCTTGAATCGCGTTCATAGATTCCTCCTTTTATTCTACAGTCTATTATAACTCTTTTCACAAAGGAAGCAACTGAAAAACATAAAAGGCAAGGATATTCTTCCTCACCTTTTCAAATATAAATCAAATTAAGCAATATTCGCAAGGAGAGCTTCTAATTCCTCCTCGGTCAAGCGACGCCATTCCCCTCTTTCTAAGTTCTCATCCAATACCAACGTTCCCATAGTCAAACGTTGCAGGTCTACTACTTCCTTGCCACAGTAGACCACCATACGCTTGACCTGATGAAACTTCCCTTCTGCAATGGTCACATGGATTTGGCTCTGATTCTTTTCTGCATCTGTGGAAAGAATCTCCAGTCTAGCGGGCTGACAGGTAAAGTCTTTGAGCGGAATGCCCTTGGCAAATGTCTCTACGTCTTCTTGGGCCATAATTCCCTTGATCTGAGCCAGATATGTCTTGTCCACATGACGCTTAGGTGAAAGAAGAGCATGAGCCAGCTGACCATCATTGGTCAAGAGCAAAAGACCATGCGTGTCAATATCCAAGCGCCCTACTGGGAAAACTTCCTTGCTCCGAGCAATATCATCCAGCAAATCCAACACCGTTCTGTGCTTGGAATCCTCAGTCGCTGAAATAACTCCTTGGGGCTTGTTCATCATGTAGTAGACAAATTCTTCATACTCCAGCACCTGCTCGTCAAAGCGAATCTCATCTCTTTCTTCATCAATCTGCAATTTAGCTGACTTTTCTTTTTTACCATTTACCGTCACGCGCCCAGCCTTGAGCAAGTTTTTGACCTCAGTCCGACTTCCCACAGCGCAGGCAACTAAAAATTTATCTAATCTCATAGAACTATTATATCATACTCAAAAGGAGGCTGGTACAATGACCAACCTCCTTTTCGTTTCATACTCTTCAAAAATCTCTTCAAACCGCGTCAACTTCATCTGCAACCTCAAAA
>NZ_VMMZ01000062.1:0-17899 GCF_013277475.1 Streptococcus sp. k-628 | reverse complement strand
ACTGACGAAGTCAGTATCATATACATACGACAAGGCGAAGCTGACGCGGTTTGAAGAGATTTTCGAAGAGTATAAAATTGAATTGCTTATAAAAAAGCTCCATACACTGGATGTGTATAGAGCAATGGGGGCTTTATTGAATATAGAGTTCTTGATTTTTCAAGACAATTTCACGTACGCTCGCAAATTTCTTGAGTTTTTTTAGTTCTTCTGGATGAGTGACGAGAGTGATAACATAACCTTCCTTGCCCATGCGACCAGTACGGCCAGCACGGTGTGTGTAGGTTTCGCTATCTCTAGGAATATCAAAGTTTACGACACATTCTAGACTATCGATATCAATTCCACGAGCCAGAAGGTCTGTTGCTAGAAGCAGGGTTAGTTGCTTATCTTTAAACTTTTCTAAGATGACTTTTCTGAATTTAACATTAACATCACTAGCGAGGGAAACAGCTAATATATCCCGATACTGTAGTTTTTCTTCTGCACTTCCAAGGTCTGATAGGCTGTTAAAGAAGACAAGACCTCGGAAATCCTCCACATGAGCCACTTTTCGTAGCATATCAACGCGGTGACGTTGGTCTACCTGCATGTAGAAATGCTGGATATTATCCAGTTTTTGATCAGAGAGATCAATAGTCCGTATATTCGGCACAATCTTTTCTTGGTCAAACTTGGTCGTAGCACTCATATAGACAAGTTGGTGATCACGCGGTGCGTAGTGAGTGATTTTCTCAACAAAGTGAATCTGAGAATCATCTAGTAATTGGTCAAATTCATCCAAGATGATGGTTTCCACATTCATCATCTTGATTTTTTTCAGTTTAATGAGTTCAAAGATACGGCCAGGGGTTCCAATCAGAATTTCTGGTCCTTTTTTTAGGCGTTCAATCTGGCGTTTCTGGCTCGAACCTGACAGGAAGAGTTGGGGAGTCAAACCGATAGCTTCTGCCCACGTTTTACATACATCAAAAATCTGTCCAGCAAGTTCTGTATTTGGTGCTAGAATCAAGAGTTGTTGGGCTTTTTTCTTTTGTAGTCTGAGAAGACTTGGTAGAAGGTAAGCTAGGGTCTTGCCTGTTCCTGTTGGGCTTACTCCTAGAAGATTTTCTCCAGCAAGAAGGGGCTCAAATAGTTGAGTTTGAATGGGAGTGAATTCTTGGAAACCGAGTTGGTCGCTCAGTTCTTGCCACTCGGTCGGTAGTTTAGTTTTCATTTTCTGCCTCAAATCTAATGCCAGCAGTCTGGCGCATAGTATATAGTAGCTCATGAACTGAACTTGCATCTTCCAGCCAAGTTTGGTAGAGATTCAGATCTGGTTGCTGGATCATGTGTGCAAATGCAGCGACTTCCTCAGTCATTGTATGAGGAGCCTGTTGGATAGGGAGTTGGACTTGATTGCCTTGATGGTCGGTAAAAATAGCTGAGCTGACATGTTCGATTGTGTTGAGGGTCAAGCTACCATCTGTCGTATAAATCTCGCAAGGAAGATTGGAAGTGATGTTTTTCCCAGCCTTGATGTGAACCTGAAAGTCAGTGTAGAAGAGGATTCCATCTCCGTTTAGGTCAATGCTATTGTCAAGCTGTTGAGCCTGATAGGTTGCGTCCTGAGCTTTTCCAAAGAGGCGAACGGCAGCGTAGAGAGGATAAATCCCCAAATCCATAAGAGCTCCACCAGCAAAACGGTCTGAAAAGACATTTGGTGTCTCCCCAGCCAACAAGTTAGGCATTTTGGAAGAATACTTGGCATAGTTGAAATCTGCTCCCAAAATTTGTTTGTCTGCTAAAAAGTTTTTGATGATAGTGAAAGCTTTTTCATGGTAATTGCGGGCTGCTTCGAATATAAAATAGTGATTTTTCTCAGCTGTATGTCTCAAGTCTAGCCATTCTTGTGGCTGAGTGACAGCTGGCTTTTCAAGAATGACGTGTTTACCAGCAGACAAGGCAGCCTTTGACTGAGCAAAATGCAAGGAGTTTGGACTGGCAATATAGACCACATCAAAGGAGCTCTTGAAGAAGTCTTCTAATTGATCGAAGAGTTGGATATTCTGATAGCGAGAAGCAAAGGTTGCTGCGGTTTCAAGTTTCCTAGAATAGACTGCGCCCAGCTGGTATTTTCCACTGGCATGGGCTGCTTCTATGAAGTGATGGCTGATAGCACCTGTTCCGATGACACCTAATTTAAGCATAGATACTCCTTTTCCGATTTTAAATCTTTCTTTCATTATAACATAGATAGACGGGACTATCCAACAGAGGGTAAAAAATTTCAAATAAGCGATTCGCTTTCTTCTGAAGAAAAGCTTTCTTTTACGAATAAATAGATAGAAGCATCAAATCTAGTAAATTAGATTAAAAAATGTGCTATAATAGAAGGAGGAAAAGGATGATTCTAAGACATCCGGGCATCAGCCCAACCAATGATTTGGTTGTTAAGAAAATATTCAGCAACCCAGAAATCACTTGTCAGTTTATTCGCGATATGCTGGACTTGCCAGCCAAAAATGTGACGATTTTGGAGGGAAGTAATATCCATGTCTTGCCCTCCCTGCCCTACTCAGCGCAGGATTTTTATACCAGTATAGACGTCTTGGCGGAGTTGGATAATGGAACCCAAGTAATCATTGAAATTCAGGTACATCATCAGAATTTTTTCATCAATCGCCTGTGGGCTTACCTTTGCAGTCAGGTCAATCAAAACCTAGAAAAAATTCGTCAACGAGAAGGTGATACTCATCAGAGCTATAAACACATCGCACCAGTATATGCTATCGCAATTGTGGACAGCAATTATTTCTCAGATGACTTGGCTTTTCATAGTTTTAGCATGCGCGAGGACACGACAGGTGAGGTCTTAACCATCACCAATAATGGACAGGAAAACCATCTAGTCAAGATGGCATTCTTGGAATTAAAAAAATACAGAGAAACCAGCAAAGACGAGGTTCGCAAGCCGTGGTTGGAGTTTTTCGGGAATAAACCCTTTACCCAAGAACCCGAGCGAGCCATCAGCCAAGCAGACCAACTGCTGGACTACAAGAGCTGGTCCGAGGAGGACAGGAAAATGTTTAGTCAACTACGTATGCGTGAAGAACAAGCCTTGTTAGCGCAGGACTATGCCTTGGAACAAGCGGAGGAAAAGGGCTTAGAACGTGGTCTTGAACGTGGTCGAGCAGAGGGTTTAGAGCGTGGTCGAGCAGAGGGGATTGAACAAGGAATCGAAAAAGGTATTGAACAAGGACTTGAACGTGGGAAAGTTGAAGGAAGTTTGTCTATGCTACTAAATCTCGTTCGTCAAGGTCTTCTGGCACCTGAGGTTGCCAGTCAACAGTTGGGGATGACCGTGGCTGAGTTTGAGGCGCTGTTGAAAGAACATAAGTGAGAAAGCTGTAAATATTACACGATACAAAAACAACTAAAAAAGATAGCTAAATTTCTTGATGTAAAGAGTTTGGCTATCTTTTTTTACTTAATGTATTGTTATTTTCAAGAAAGTTTGAACTTTTCGCTTTCTTTTCCGAATAAATAGATAGAAGCATCGAATCTAGTAAATTAGATTAAAAACTATGGTATAATAAAAGGAGGAAAAGGATGATTCTAAGACATCCGGGCATTAGCCCAACTAATGACTTGGTTGCTAAGAAAATTTTTAGCAATCCAGAAATCACTTGTCAATTTATTCGCGATATGCTGGATTTACCAGCAAAAAATGTGACCATTTTGGAGGGAAGTAACATTCACGTCTTGCCCACTACACCGTACTCGGCACAGGATTTCTATACCAGTATAGACGTCTTGGCGGAGTTGGACAATGGAACGCAAGTAATTATTGAGATTCAGGTTCATCATCAGAATTTTTTCATCAATCGTTTGTGGGCTTATCTATGCAGTCAGGTCAATCAAAACCTAGAAAAAATCCGTCAACGTGAAGGAGATACTCACCAGAGCTACAAACACATCGCACCCGTTTATGCAATCGCAATCGTGGACAGCAATTACTTTTCAGATGACTTGGCTTTTCACAGTTTTAGTATGCGAGAGGACACGACAGGTGAAGCCTTAACCATCACAAATAACGGTCAGGAAAACCATCTGGTTAAGATGGCATTCTTGGAATTAAAAAAATACAGAGAAACCAGCAAAGACAAGGTTCGTAAACCATGGTTGGAGTTTTTTGGGAACAAACCCTTTACCCAGCAACCCGAGCGAGCCATCAGCCAAGCAGACCAACTGCTGGACTACAAGAGCTGGTCCGAGGAGGACAGGAAGATGTTTAGTCAACTACGTATGCGAGAAGAACAAGCCTTGTTAGCACAGGACTATGCTTTGGAACAAGCTGAAGAAAAAGGCTTGGAGAGAGGTCGTGCAGAAGGACTTGAACGCGGTCGTGCAGAGGGGATTGAACAGGGCATCGAAAAAGGTTTAGAACAAGGACTTGAACGTGGAAAACTTTTTGCCTTTCTGGATATGGTTCGCCAAGGACTTCTGACTTCCGAGGTTGCTAGTCAGCAGTTGGGTATGTCAGTATCTGAGTTTGAGGCGCTATTGAAAAAACATTACAAATAAAACATAAAAAATACAGAGAAACCAGCAAAGACAAGGTTCGCAAGCCGTGGTTGGAGTTTTTCGGGAACAAGCCCTTTACTCAACAACCCGAGCGAGCCATCAGCCAAGCAGACCAACTGCTGGACTACAAGAGCTGGTCCGAGGAGGACAGGAAAATGTTTAGTCAACTACGTATGCGCGAAGAACAAGCCTTGTTAGCACAGGACTATGCCTTGGAAACAGCTAGGGCGGAAGGTATTGAACAAGGTTTAGAGCGTGGACTTGAACGTGGCCGTGCAGAGGGGATTGAACAGGGACTGGAGCGTGGACTTGAACGTGGAAAACTTTTTGCCTTTCTGGATATGGTTCGCCAAGGACTTCTGACTTCCGAGGTAGCCAGTCAGCAGTTGGGTATGTCAGCATCTGAGTTTGAGGCGCTATTGAAGGACCACCATAAATAAGACCTAAAAAATACAGAGAAACCAGCAAAGACGAGGTTCGTAAACCCTGGTTGGAGTTTTTCGGGAATAAACCCTTTACCCAGCACCCCGAGCGAGCCATCAGCCAGGCGGACCAACTGCTGGATTAAAAATTAGGAAATATCGTGTAGAAAATAGTAACAGATTTTATCTCTTTGTGGGATGAAATCTGTTTTTTTGTATGATGGGCAAGTCCTACATCTGAGTGGCAAGTTCTCCGTAGGTATCCGCTATCGGTTAATGCATAGCATATCTGAATGAAATAAGAACTGAACAAATCAGTTAGGAAAGTCAAAGTAATCTCTATTGATGTTTTAGAAGTACTAGTGAACTATTCCAAATTCAATATCCTATAAACGAAAATCAAAAAGCAAGCCAGGAGACTTATGTAGGATAGCTCAAAATACTAATCTTAGATTAAGGATAAGAGTAGGATGATAATCAATGGATTTAGAACAAATATAATGAGCTGAAGCTGGGATAGTACAAGGGGCTTTTAAAATATTGTTAGAAATTACTTTAAAATCCCCTTATCAATTTGTTCATATTTTATTTCAATCTACTATATTTCCAAGCTTGATTATCATGAGGTAAGGGCTGAAAGCGGTCTAGGGATAGGAGTGGTTTTGGAGATGAGAATCGTCAAAGGAAGGAATAAGGAATTGTGACTCTAGGAATAGGGGATAGTGAGATGAAATAAATGCTGAACAATTCAATTTCTAACCAGCTAACCATTTAATCTTGCTACAAATAGGTATCGAACAAGTCCCGTAGGTCTTAGACATTTTTCAGAAACTGATGATAAGCTCTTCCAATCAAAAAATAGGGAGGGTTTTTCAAACTAAAATCTGAATCCATACTTGGTTTCTAAAATCAATTTAATATATTCACACTGCTAAAAGCCATCCGATTATAACTATTATTATACTAAAAATTTCATAAATAAAGATATAGAAAAGTTATTAGTTTCTAAGAAATAAATCAAAAAAGTGTATACCTATAATCAATATAATAAACATATGCTAAAAAATTCTCTAAAAATCAAGATTTTTGGATGATTAGATGGTAAATTCGGGGGGGGGGTATGGTATAATTATTACTAGACTGTACACTGGGTGCAGTGGGTTAAATAGTTCTATCAATACTATTTAATATCATGTGAGTTTGAAGATGATAAGGCTATTTTTGTTTTCAAAACAACTTATAAAAAAGGAGAAAGATTTCATGGACTTTGGAAAATATAACAAAGAAAAGGTTTTCCGATATTCGATTCGAAAATACCACTTTGGTGCTGCCAGTGTCGCGGTTGCGGCATTGATGTTCTTTGCTAACGGGGCAGTAGCAGCGCATGAACCCATCACTCCAGCTACGGCAAGTGATGTCGTTACGGCAGGTTCTGATGGCAATGTAGATGGGGATCCAGGGGTCTCGGATGAGGGAGACTCGAACAAGGTTTTAACTGACCAGCCAGCTGAACTCACAGCAGCTGATGAGGTGCAAACGCAAGAAGCGCCAGCTGAGGGAACCAATCAAGGGCAAGCAGGAGCTGAGTCTAACTCTGCTCAGTCCGAGACAAATCCAGCTAACCAAGAACCTTCTCAAGCAGGAGAAGTAACAGAGCAAGAAGAGCCGACCGTCGCTGATACGACAGCAGCCAAATCGACTCAAGGGAATCTGCAAGCTTTGTTGGCAAAACTAACGCTTAGCTCAATGCAGGAACTCCATGCTGAAGTGGAAGAGCGTTTAGCAGCAGCTAAGGCAGTTTTGGAAGATCCAAAAGCGACGCAAGCGCAGGTTGATGAGCAAGCAAGACTGATGGCTGAGCTTATGAGTCGTGTCAATCAAGCCTTGACACCTAGCCTAGAAACTCCAACAATCTTGGAAAAGGCAGGTCTGGCATCTACAGGTCTGACCTCTACTGGACTTACTACTCCAGAGGGAGCTACAACTGCGCAAACAAGTGGAGGAAAAGGTCGTAGAAGAGCTTTGAGCGAGCCTACATCAGATGAAAATCAAGTTAGGCCATCTGCTGGAGGAGACTCAACAGGTTCTGGAGCTGGCTCTCAAGCTACTCCACAGACGCTCCCAACCTACACAAATACAGAAGGTAAAAATGGTGTTTATGGACTAAAAGATGAATTAGAGTTCATCACTGAGCAACTCCGAGCTAACGGAGCATCAGCAGATAAAATCCAAGCAGCCAAGGCAGCTGTTGATAAGTTCAATGAAGCCTTCTCTAAAGGTGACACTATTAGTCAAGAAGACTTTAGTGCTGCCTTAGCAGACCTGAAAAAATCACGTGAACTAATCGAAGGAGTCCTCTCTGAAAAAGAGGCTAATGGAGCGGTTGTTTCAAGTCCCCTTGAACCACGAGCTTTGAATGGTGGTTCATCTGACTATGAAGCTATTCCAACTGAGGATGAATCAGCAAGAGCTGACAATGTAACCATCCAACCGCGCACCAACGCTACAGGATGGTCAGGTTTCCGCTCGATGCCGGCAGGAGCACAAACACGTACGAGACGTGCGCCTGGACAGGATAGAGCGATAGCTACAAGAAGTGGTATAGAATCAGCGGACTACGATACAAAAACAGGTTACTTATTTGAGAGTGGTCAGAATGGTTCTCCCTACCCTAAGTATTCTTATGTATTCTATTCAAAAGGTGGAGTAGGGAATACTTATTATGAAGGTGGAAAGATTAGCGAAGCTTACCAAGGGTTTCACATCAATGTTCGACCAACAAAAACAGGTTTATACTGGCAGATAACGGTTAATGAGAACCATAAAACGCTGGGAGTCAATAAGGTTTACTTTACCCTTCCACAAGGTCAAGTTCTAAAGAGCGGATCTGTATCTGTTCAAACGTTTAATAAAAATGGTGGAACATTACTAGAAAGACCAACAGTAGCATCAGGAGAAGATGAGCTGAAGAACGCTTTGTCAAATGCTTTTAGAAATCTTCCTCAGGATTCGCCTTTTAGAGGTGCGGAACTTAAAGATGTAGAAAAAGGAACAAAAGATAAAACAAACGCAAGGATATCAAATATAGGAACAACTCAAGCTCAACGTTTTAAAGTCGGAACTTTAGAAGATATTGCTAGAGAACAAACTTACGGAGCTGGTTATCTAAACAGAGGTTTCTATAATAGACGAGATATTGAACCGAGTAATTTACAAAAATATTCAGATGCTAAATTTAACACCATTCAGAATGATGTTCGTGATGTGTATACTTTCTCGTTAAATAGTGGTGATGACCATTCTTATAAAATCACTTTTGAGACAAGTGGTTCAAATGATTTAGGTAAATTAACTTACGCTGGTGGTCTTAAGCGTGTAGAAAATGCTACTCGTCAATTAATCAACCAATGGTATGCAAGAACACCTGAAGAAAGAGACGACACAGACAAGTTCAAGTTTAAAATAAGCGGAAATGGATATTTTAAAGTTGATCAGAATACAGCGTATGTTAATTTCGCAACTTCTTATCCAGATGGTACACAAGTAAAAGCAGAAGGAGCGAATAAAGCTCTAAACTATCCAAGGTACATTGATGATCCACTTAATACCGGTACAAAAGGGGTTTTAACTTACTCTGGAGATGGTAGCGCTAATGGTGCCTTCAATATTGACTTCACTTCATACGGGGAGTACAGTGATGAAAATGATCAACCAATTGAGAAACAAAAAGGGAAACAAGAAGCCAATCAGAGAAATCAGAGTTTTAGAGTAATTGACGAAGATACTAAAAAGGTATACGATTTAACAACGGATGCTGGTAAAAAGCAAATGACTATGGACATTATTTCGAAACCTGGTGTTCATAATTTCCGTTATGTACGTCGATTCCCAACTGATAATTCTTCTGATACTGGGACGTTGAGCTTTGTAACAAAACCTAAGACACCGACGCTTCAAGCGTTGACTAATAGAGCTGAGATTACGACTAATGTTACAGCTAGTGGTGGTACTCAAGGTTATAACATGGTTCTATACCGCAAGTTGGATAATGGAAACCTAGAAAAGGTTAAAATGATTAAAGACGGTGTAGAAGTAGACGCTGTAGCGGAAGCAAATGCTCAAGGGCAAGCTACTTTTACAGGTGTAGAATTAGCACAAGGTAAGTATGTTGTTAAAACAGTTGTTGATGATTCTTGGATTGATTATGACAATACGAAACACCAAACTGTTGAGTCAGATAATAGTGCAGAGATGACTGCTACCGTTGGTCAAAAGTTTGCTACTAAACCTGTTATTACTCAGGATGTGACAGACTTATCTCTGGCAGTTAAGATTGGTCAAGATAATGCTACTAAGGCTGTAGTTCGTTATACGGATACGAATAATAAAGAGCAAAACGTTACTTTTGTCAAAGCGACAGATGGAAACTGGAGCAAAGAAACAGCGACAGCAAACTCAGGGATTAGTATTCAGTCAAGTAGTAATGGAACCGCAGTGGTTACATTACCGAATGGAACAGCAAAACCAGCATCTACTGTCTATGCTAAACAAAAGGTTGAGAATAAAGCTTATAGTGAGGAAGCATCAAAAGAGGTTTCTCAATTACGTATTGGATTAGCTAACGCGTTTGGAACAGAGATTAAAGAAGGGATAAAATTTAAGACTCTGATACCTGATTTTAGAACTACTGGTAATACTCTTAAGTTCTTAGCTAAAGGAAATACAAAAATTAAAGCAATAGAGGTTACTGGAGGAGAAAACTTAGGTATTAGCTGGGTTAAAAATGGACTTGGCACAACAACGGCCTATATTGCTGCTAATAATCCAAGTGGATTTTCTAGGGATAAAGGAGGAGTGCATTCCCTGACAGTGAAGGTTACTCCAGATACAGGAAAACCAGAAACATTTGAGACTAGTGTAATTATTCCACCTAAGGCAGGTACTTTTGAAACAACTAACGAGCAACTAAAAGAAAAAGCAAGTGAAAAACCAACGATTAAAGTGAAAGACTTGAATACAAATCTTGGTTTTGGAAATATTACTTCTCCTGAACTTGAGTGGAAGGCCTATCTTGTAAAAGGTGGTAGAGATGCTGACCCTGATTATCAAAACTATTACTTTAAATCAGCTACTGATTATACAGTCTTAGCTTCATCAAGTATTACTGCTGATGGTAAGGCAACCTTTGATGCTGCAAGTTATAGACAGACGAATGTAGGAACAGATCCGTTAAAAGTCGTCACAGCTTTAGTTCACAAAGGTACTGACACAATCTTTGATGGAGTTGTATCGCCTCTAAGCACAAGTACAGTTCAGGCAACTTCTCAGAAACAACCTTTCGCAACGAAACCAGTTCTAGCAACAACTCCTAATGGAGATGTGACTGTCAAAATAGGACAAAATGGAGCTACATCTGCGGTTGTTACTTACGAGATAGCAAATGGAAGACAACCTGTAATACTTCAAAAACAAAATGGAACTTGGACTAAGTTTGAAGGACTAGGGCAAACTCCGGCTACGGTTGTAAATGCTGCAGATGGTACAGCGATGGTTACAGTTCCATATGGTACCGCGCGTTCAGGAACGCAACTTAGTGCACAACAAAGAAGTAATGATACAGATCCAAGTGAGGCAGTTACAATTACTGTTCCAACAGATACGACAGTACCTGAAGTTAAAATTGGGACAGGAGATAATGCTCAAACATTACCTCAATCACGAAATGACTCGGATGCTAGGGATGCTGTATATGAAGTGGTTCAAGGTCAGGCATTCAGACCAGAACTGAAAGCCTGGGATAATTTTGAGAAGTTGACGAAATTTAGAATAGACAACTTACGTCCTGGAATAACAGCTACTAATGCAAATGATTCCTTCAATACGACGACTAAGTACAGTCAACAAGCACCATTTAGTCCAACATTCACAGGGAATATACCTGAGAATACAGCACCAGGTGTCTATACATCTACTATAACAGTTAGCGATGGAACAACGGGTGATAAGAACTATTACTTTAAGTATAAGGTTCTTCCAACCGCTCCAACAGTGACACCTACTACACAGACAGGTAACCAAGTGTTATCAAATGATAGAACTCTAAAGGGAACGGCTACAGCTGGTGCTAAAATCAAAGTAACAGTTGCAGGTCAGACAGTGGCTGAAAATATCCAAGTAGGAAGTGACGGACATTGGACAGTAAACCTTAGAGAAGGGTTAAATAGTAACCATGCTAACCAGACTCAACTAGTTGCTAAAGACCCTGTAGCTGTTACTCAGACGGTTAATGGCGTAGAAAGTCCTAGCACAAATGTTACTGTTGCGGTAGGTTCGACAACTATTGAACCATCAGAAACAGGTGGAACTAGCTTGTACGCAGGAGCTAAAGAAGTAGTCGTAAAAACACCTCATGATGCAGGTATGTTCTACTTGAGATATACAGATAAAGATACTGGAGCTACAAAAGACTTAGGATTCAAACGCACTAGTATTGATGGGCCGTGGACTTCAGTAGATTCGACACAAGCAGTAGTAAAAGGTACTCCAACGAAAGATGGTTTCACAGAAACAGTGACAATCGCAATGAAGAAACCTATCAAAGTGGGAACAGCCAGCACGAAGACCAATATCTCAGAAGGAAACTATGGTACACCAGCAGATTGGCAAGCTATTTCTGTGACAAATGAGGCACCGACACTAGCTGGACCTCAAGGAAATACAACAACAATCGAAAAAGGTGGACAGTTAAACTTAGATACGCTAGTCACAGCTCACGATAAAGAAGACGATCAAAATGCAACACTAGGGAATGGTGTGACAAAAGAGATTGTTTCGGTAAATGGAGTTGCTGCGACAAAAACTGTCGATGTTAATAGACCAGGTTCTTATGTTGTGAAATACAAAGCAACAGATAGCCAAGGAGTATCATCGTCTGAATTAGATGTAACGGTTAAAGTTAAGCCAACAGCACCGACAGTAACTGCAGGGGATAACGGTGACGTAACAGTAAGACCAGCAATGCAGGATAATGTGAATACAGTAAGTTTCACCTATACAAATGCTAATACGACAAGTCCTACGAATAAGACGGTAACAGCCAATAAGACAAATAATAGCTGGTCACTGACAGGTGCTCCGACAGATGGTGTAACAATCGATGCCACTACAGGTGTAGTTACGATTAAAGACCGAGAAATCAAAGACAATTCACAAGTAACAGCCAAATCAGTCACGACTGATAATGTAGAAAGTACTACTGTAACAGCCAACTCAAAAGTTGGAGATCGTATAGCACCTACCTTTACTTTTAGCGATAAGTATACAGAAGTCGTGAATGGGGAACGTGTTGTTTATGTGACACCAACAGAAGACTTGGCGGATGGTTCAATTACATTAGGAACTGTAGAAGATAATTCTGGTAAGCTGAGTGAAGTAGTATTATTCCAGGGTGATTCTCAAAGCACTAATATGCAATATGAGTTGCAATATAATATAAAACCTAAAACTAATAATGGTGATTTTGCTGCTCCATATGATATTCAGATTACAGGTAAACTACCAAAATTAAATCCAGACACAAGGCGTGCATGGGACCCTAATCTTAATAATGGTAACATAGTGACTCGTTACGTTTCAGCAACAGATGCTGCTGGTAATCAACTGAAGAGTATCAGAAACGTTGCTACTGAACCGACTCGTGTTGTAATTAGACTTCTAACTCAAAAAGATAAATATACTCCTCAAATCTCAACACAGATTTTGAATAAAGATATTACTGCAAGCAATGCGACTGTGACTGCAGACGAGTTTAACAAAATCAAGGAACAGATAGACTTCTCGGCTAAAAAAGGTGACGTGAAAGTCAATCGTAATAGCACTGATTTAACTATTGAGCGTAAAGACAATGGTGCGATTAAACATAAGGCGGATACGGATACTTATTATGTTGAGGCAACTGTGACTTATCCAGATGGAACAAGGGAAGATTTTGAAATTCCATTAGACAAAGGAGATAAAGTAGCTCCGAAGGTAAAAGTAAATGGTGTCGAGTTAAAAGACAATGTGACCGAAAACCCTACTTTTGTAGTATTCCGTGGTGCTACATTTAATCCAACCTTTGAAGTGAACGATAACTCTGGAACAACAACTTATCTAAAAGCATCGGACCTTCCAACAGGGCGTGAATTCGTTAAAGACGAGAGCATGTCTAATGGAACAAATGCGCAAATCAATAGTGATAATACAGTTCCAAATACTGCAGTTTTAGGTGAACATGAGGCAAAAGTTTTAGTCAAAGATGCTTCAAATAACCAAAAAGAATACAAATTCAAGTATATTGTTGCTGATGTTGAATTAAAAACTTCTGAAAAAACAGTAGAATTCAACTCAACATTAGGAGATGCACATGAGTTTGTTAAAGCGGTTGTTGCTTCAAATTCGGATGGAGATGATAAATACTATCCAAGATCAATGACATTCAAATGGTCTAAGGACAGCTCGGATGTAGCAAATGATACTCAACTTACGACTCCTGGAACTGTAACCTATAAAGCAGTGGCTGATTTTTATAATCAAGGTGGAAAATACACTAAAGATATTGCTGGAATAGGCAATGGAGTAACTATCTACGCACCGGATAAGATAGAAAAACCAGTTACATTTAAAGTCAAACCAACAGCGCCAACAGTAAGACCACAAGATAATGGCACTGTGCTTATTACACATGACAACCAGCCGAATGTAAATCGTATTAGTGTAACATACACAACTCAAGGAGATAATCCAAGGGAAGTGACATACACAGCGACGAAGAATGGTGATTCTTGGTCATTTGGTTCGGGTGCCCCTCTGACAGTAAATCCAACAACAGGAGAGATTAAACTTAAAGACGGTTATGTGAAAGAAGGTTCAACGGTAAAAGTTAAAGCTCTTACTACACCAACAACAGGAAATGTAGAAAGTTCTGAAACTACTGAAACTGTAAGAAATAGAGACCACCAGTTCCCTACAGTAACATTCCAAAACGTAGAAATAGATGCTGATGGAAATCGCGTAGTGTATATCACACCAACAGAAGAAGCTAATTTACCAATAGCAACGTTTAATGACAATTCAGGGAAATTAGTAGCAGCTAATTTTGTTGGATATGATGGAAGTCCTACTAATTTAAGCAGTGTAAATCTTGAATTTTCTAATAGATTTGCTAAAGATAGCGCTGAAACACAACATGATGCACCAATTACATTAAATGTTACAGGTAAGTTATCGAAAACAAATCCTGCTGATAGAAATAACTTGTGGACAGATGGAGGAACGATTGGGACTATTTATGCGGATGCAGAAGATGTAGCAGGAAATAGGTTACATGAGTCTCCAGGAGCTAAAGACAATACTAAAAACAGTCCAACACGTGTGATACTTAAAGCAAGAACACAAGCAACTAAATACATACCTACTATCACTACTCAGCCGTTGGAGAAATATATTACTAACACGACGACAGTGACTGGGGATGAATTTAACGCTATGAAGGAAAACTTGACCTTCACTGCGACAAAAGGTAATGTAAATGTAACTAATAAAACATCAGACTTAACAGTTGCTATGAAAGACAGTGGTTTAATTAAGTCTAAAGAGGATGGTAGTCATTATGTCGGAGCAACTGTGACTTATCCAGATGGAACAAGGGAAGACTTTGAAATCCCGGTTAAGAGTATAAAACCAGCTGTACCAACTGTAACTCCTGAAACTAACGGAGATGTTACAGCAACTCCAGTAGACGAACCAAATGTCGATAAACTAGAAGTAACTTATACTCCAGCAGATGTAAATCAATTGCAAGTTAATGGAGATGTGACGAAAACTCCTCAAGCAGAGACAAAAGTTGTTGCTACTAAGGATGCTAATAATCAATGGAGCATTACAGAAGGTGCGAAAGATGGTATTAGCATAGATCCGAATACTGGTAAAATTACATTGAAGGACCAAGTCGTTAAGGGTCAATCAAATGTTGTAGCTAAGGTTGTTGCTCAAAATGTTTCAAGTGACAGCGCTAGTCAAACAGCTGCTAATGGAGATACTACGTTACCAGTTATCGGTGCTTCTTCGAAACTTGTCGAAGCTGGAAAAGAAGTCAATATTCCTCTTGAGCTATCAGACGCTGGAGTAGGTATTGATGAAAGTAATATCAAAGTTACAAACTTACCAGAAGGTTTGAGTTACGATGCAGCAAGCAACTCTATCAAAGGAACGTTGAAAGATGTTTCTAAGAGCGATATAAAAGTAGCTGTCTTAGATAAGAATGGTAATAAAGCTGAGAAAACTATTTCTCTAGTCGCTGTGAAGCCAAAAACAGTTTATGCAATCAGTGGCGGAACTATTGAAAATGTTGATGATGCAGCTAACTTCGTAGAAGTACCGGCAGGTGTTACTTTAACTTCTGCAACGTGGAAAGATGACTCTAAACCAACAACAGAAGAAGTAGGACGAACAACTAGAACGATAACAGCAAATCTAGATGGTTATGGTAACCTTGAATTGACTACCCCAGTATTCGTTTATCCAGCTGTTACTCTTCGTAAAGTGAATAACCAAGAAGTGACAACATACTATGAGGTTGTTGGTCAACCATTGACATCAGCAGTGTGGTGGACTGGAGGTAGAACGCAACCAGCTAAGCCTGATTTCTATGTAGCCTTTGAAGGTGATAAACCAGCAGGGACGACTATTGAATTTGAAGGCGGAATGCCTACAAGTACAACAGCAGGAACAATCACTAAAAAAATCATTGTGACTTATCCTAATGGAGCTGGAATATTTGAAAGAGAACTTACTTTCAGAACTTATGGTTACGAGGCGAACTATCCAACAGGAAAAGACTATTTTGAAACAGAAGTAGGAAAACCATTTACAAATGCTGGTGCTGCCTCTTATGTCAAACCAAGTAGTAATTTAACTACGCCATCAAGAACGTACATAGGATGGGGGGATGGTTTTGGTTCTTCTCCAGTACAACGCGCGCAAACAACTATAGGAGTACGAGAAGAACAGGTCAATGTTCACTATGGAACTAAGGTTGAAAGTGAGCGTGGTGACGAAACACATCGTTATACAGATCAAAACATCAAAGTAACGTTAGCGGTTAAACCAAAAGCACCAACACTTCAAGGTCAAGCAGGAACTAAACCAGCTGTTACAGTATCAAACTTACCAGAAACTTCTCAGTTAGCGACAGGATCAACTGTAAAAGTCCAACTTAAAGACGCTCAAGGCACTGTTGTCGCAGAAAAAGAAATTACAGCTGGAACAACAACAGTAACATTCGCGGCAGCTGACTACAAGAAAGACTTAGCATTAGGAGAGCAACTAAACGCTAATGTCCTTGTCGCTGGAACATACAAGAAAACAATTAGAAAAAATACAACAGAAGACACTGCTTATGAAGTATCTTCTGCTAAGAGTGATTCGGTAACTGTTAAAACGTATGCTGACTTCTACAGAGATCAAGTCACTTATCCAACGAATACTGAAAAAGTGACTTATGGTAATACAGCAATCACCGATGGTAACTTTACAGATGCGGCCAAAGAGAGCTTTGCAGCTAAAATTAAAGAAGCGAATGCAAATAATAATAACTTACCTGCAGATGTAACTTATACTAAGGGAACTACGGATGATAAGGCGAAAGTAGCTACGATTAACTTCCCAGAAGATGGTTCTACTATTGACATTTCTCATACGCAAGTAGCCAAACCAGAAGTTCCGACCTTTACTAAGACGGCAGGAACTGAAGAAGATCCGAAATTAAGTGATGTGGATCGTACGATTTCTGGTACAGCCCTTGAAAGTGCTACGAAGGTTGTATTGACCTTACAAACTGGTAAAACTGTTGAAATTGACGCTAATAACGGAAAAGACCCAGATAATCTTCAACCAGGCGAAGGTGCACTGAAAAATGGTGTCTGGACTTATAAACTTCCTAACGATACTTACTTACGTCAAACAGACCAATCTACTGAAATAGGTTCATCTACATTGCCTGTTAAAGTAAAACAAACTGTCTTTACTGCTGATAGTGATGAAAGCAAGATTTATGTAGCCAAAGAGCGTAATTTCGCAGGGAAAACCATTACAGCAGCTAAGGGAAGTCAAACTCTGACTGACTTGAAAACAGATGCTCGAAAAGGTATTAGCTACACTGAAAAGAATGTCGAAAAAGACTTCCCAAGTGACTTTACAGCTACATGGGTTGACGGACAGCCTGATGTTGAAACAGTTGGAACAAGAAAGTATAAGGTTCAATTAAGTGAGACTTCTGCAACTGGCACAAATAAAGTCGGCGAATATGATGTAACGATTACAGTGACAAATCCAGCACCAGCAGCGTTGACTTATGAGAACAAGCAAAATGGTGAAACTGTTGTAACTATCCCAGAAGATGCAGACGAAGTAGTATTTACTGTTCCTACAACTGATACAACTGTAAATACAATAACTGTAAGTAAAGCGAATGGTTGGACAGCAGATGGTATTGAAAAACGTGGAAATACGTGGGTCTTCCCAGCGAACTCAGTACAAGGAAATCGTCAAGTAACAGCAGTTGCGACAGCAGGAAGTGGCGATACCAAGAGTGCGCAAACACCAACGTCAATTTCAGCGCCTGCACATACAGTGACGACTAAGACGATTACAAAAGTGATCGGTGAAAATCCTACAAATGCAGAGTTACTTGCTGCGGTAGATGTAGCTGACAAACAATCAGCTGCACTGAAAGAAGGAACACAATATCCAACTACAGTAGGTAGTCATAATCTTGACGTTGTTATTACTTACGCAGATCAAAGTACAGAAAACGTGAGAGTGCCGTATGTGGTGAAACCAGCAGACAAGACAACTCTAACGCAAGCGAATAA
>NZ_VMMZ01000061.1:0-12165 GCF_013277475.1 Streptococcus sp. k-628 | reverse complement strand
TTTATGTTTTTCTTTTGATAATTGGGAGCCAACTAAAGTTCTTATACTCAATGAAAATCAAAGTGCAAACTAGGAAACTAGCCGCAGGTTGCTCAAAACATTGTTTTGAGGTTGTGGATAGAACTGACAGAATCAGTATTATATACCTACGGCAAGGCGAATCTGGCGTGGTTGGCTCTTTGATTTTCGAAGAGTACTACTTTTGGTTTTCGGCATTCTTGCTTTGTCAATCATTCCGAGTTCAGCCATTTCCATTAATATAGACTATCATATACAAAATAAAGAAATTATCATTGTCAGAGGTTTTGTGGCAACATCATGAATTGATCAATTCCTGTATCATGAAGTCAGAAGTAAAATACAACGAAGATATGTTTTAATAACTTAGAAAGCGAGTAAATTTATGTCCCGTTCCCAATTAACGATTTTAACAAATATCTGTCTGATTGAAGACCTCGAAACTCAGCGCGTGGTTATGCAGTATCGCGCTCCTGAAACCAATCGTTGGTCCGGTTATGCCTTTCCAGGAGGCCATGTAGAAAATGGCGAGTCTTTCGCAGAGTCTGTCATTCGTGAAATCTATGAAGAAACAGGGTTGACTATCCAAAATCCTCAACTTGTCGGCATTAAAAATTGGCCACTAGATACAGGTGGGCGCTATATTGTCATTTGTTATAAGGCGACTGAGTTCTCTGGTACCCTTCAATCTTCAGAAGAGGGAGAAGTTTCTTGGGTGCAAAAAGACCAGATTCCACACTTGGATCTGGCCTATGATATGTTACCCTTGATGGAGATGATGGAAGCTCCCGACAAGTCAGAGTTTTTCTACCGCCATCGTACAGAAGATGGCTGGGAAAAGAAAATCTTCTAGTCTTTTACTAAATAACCAAGCTGATCCAAGGCCTCCTCGATATAGTGGAGGTCTTGTTGTGTTTCCTGTATAATAGTAATAATAGATTTGGAAAAAATATATGTACTCTGAAATAAATTTAAAATATTTTTAGAAAAGTATTGACAAATCAAAAGAAAACGTTTACTATAGAATAAGGGAACGGTTCCACAACGTAAGAAGGAGGAATGATGACTACAATAAAACAGGTTGCTGAAGAAGCTGGAGTATCAAAATCAACGGTTTCAAGATATATATCAAAAAAAGGTTATGTTGGAGATGATGCGAGAGAGAAAATAAAAAATGCGATTAAAAAATTAAATTACACACCAAATGTATTAGCACAATCTTTGAAAACTAAAAAAAACCAAATGGTAGGACTCTTATTACCAGATATTTCAAATCCCTTCTTCCCAAGATTGGTTCGAGGAGCTGAATCATATTTGAAAGATAAAGGTTATAGAATTATGGTTGGTACGATTTCAGACCAAGAATCTTTGAGTGAATATGTTAACTTACTGTTAAAAACAAATGCTGCTGGAATTATTACTACACATGACTTCACAAAAGAATATCCAGATTTATCATTACCTGTTGTTGTGGTTGACCGGATTAGTAAAGATACAGGTTACGGTGTTTTTTCTGATAATCAGTCAGGTGGTCGTTTGGCTGCTGAAGCAATCTGTAATGCAGGTGCTAAACAAGTTCTGATTATTAAAGTTTTAGATGATAAAGCCGAGAATATCGCGGAACGGTTTGAAGCAAGTTTAAACTATTTGAGGAATAAATCTTTAGAAATTTGTATTGAAGAAAGTGAAACGTTTGACTTTGAAAAAATTCAAAAAGAAGCTAAAGAGAATCTAAAAAGAAATCCAAATATCGATAGTATTATAGCACCTTCTGATATTCATGCGATAGCTTATATTCATGAAATTTTAGCAATTGGTAAAAAAATTCCAGATGATATTCAAATCATTGGTTATGATGATATTGTACTTAGTCAATTTATTTATCCTTCTTTATCAACTATTCACCAATCATCATATAAAATGGGAGAACAGGCTGCAAAACTAATCTATAATATGGCAAATAAGTTCTCTATAGATGAAGCTAAAATTAAACTACCTGTTAGATACGTAGAAAGAAATACATTAAGGAGAAAGTAATGAGTAAAATTGTTGTTGTTGGAAGTATTTCAATGGACTTAGTTATGAGAACAAAAAGGATTCCAGAAGGAGGTGAAACGATTTTTGGGGATTCGTTTAATATAGTTCCAGGTGGAAAAGGTGCAAATCAAGCTGTAGCTATTGGTAGATTATCCAGTGTAGAAGATAATATTTACATATTTGGAAACGTCGGAGAAGATATTTTTTCAGCAGATTTACTAAGTAATCTGCAAAATAATAATATTTCTACAGAACATGTGGGAACGGTACCACAATTTACAGGAGTTGCACAAATTACTTTATATGGAGGTGATAATAGGATTATTTATTATCCCGGAGCGAATAATTTAGTTAAAACAAATGATTGGAAAAATGAGTGGGAATTGATTAGTGATGCAAGTATTGTTGTATTACAGAATGAAATACCACATGAAGCCAATCTATCTATAGCTAAATTTTGCCAAGAAAATAAAGTTAAGGTGCTTTACAATCCTGCACCAGCTAGAGAAACAGATATAGAGATGATTCCTTTTTGTGATTTTATTACTCCTAATGAGCATGAATGTTCAGAGCTTTTTCCAGATAAGAAATTAGAAGAAATTATTAAAATTTATCCTAATAAAATGATTGTGACATTAGGAGTTGAAGGTTCCATTTATTATGATGGGGCAGTAGTTCAGAAGATTCCTGCTATAAAAGCAGAAGTAGTTGATACTACAGGAGCAGGAGATACATTTAATGGTGCTTTTGCTTATGCTATCTCAAAAGGAAAAGAGATGAATGTTGCATTGTCCTTTGCAACAATTGCTTCACATCTTTCTGTTCAAAGATTTGGAGCGCAAGGAGGCATGCCGAGTTTGAAAGAAATAAAGGAGCATTCAGGATATGAAGAAATATGGGATTTTAAATAGTAATATAGCAAAACTAGCTGATGATTTAGGTCATATGGATTTGGTTTGTATCGGAGATTTAGGATTGCCAGTTCCAAAAGGTGTTGATAAAATTGATTTAGCATTAAGAAAAGGTAGTCCAAGTTTTTTAGAAGTTTTAAAAGAATATTCAGATCATGTACTTATTGAAAAAATTTTCTTAGCAGAAGAAATTAAGGAAAAAAACAAAGAACAGTGGCAAGCAGTTCTAGATCTTTTAGGATCGAATATAATTATTGAATATATTAGTCATGAAGAATTGAAAGCTATGAATACTAAAGTTAAGGCAGTTATTCGCACTGGGGAAGATACACCATATTCGAATATAATCTTGCAATCAGGAGTTATTATTTAGAAGGGGGTTGCCTATGAAAATTGAAATGAAGAACATTTCAAAATCTTTTGGGAATAATCGTGTTTTAGAAAGTATTGATTTGGTTCTTAATTCAGGAGAAGTTCATGCTTTAATGGGAGAGAATGGTGCAGGCAAATCAACCTTAATGAATATTTTAACTGGACTTTTTCCAGCTACTTCAGGAACTATTTTTATTGATGGAAAAGAAAAAACATTTTCTAATCCTCAAGAGGCAGAACGGTTTGGACTGAGTTTTATTCATCAAGAAATGAATACTTGGCCAGATATGACTGTACTTGATAATCTTTTTTTAGGAAGAGAAATAAAAAATTCGATTGGGTTTTTAGATAAAGCTAGTATGGAAAGGAAAGCTAAAGAAGCATTTAAACGTCTTAATATCTCTATTCCTCTTGATGCAATCATTGGTCAATTATCAGTCGGACAACAACAAATGATAGAAATAGCAAAATGTTTATTATCAGAAGTTTCCTTGTTAATTATGGATGAACCCACAGCAGCTTTAACTGATCGTGAAACTGAAACACTTTTTAAAGTGATAGAAGGATTAAAATCTGATGGTGTAGGTATTGTGTATATTTCACATCGGATGGAAGAAATCTTTAAGATTACAGATCTTATAACTGTTATGAGGGATGGGTTTGTAATTGATACCAAGAAAACGAAGTTAACTAATGCGGATGAATTAGTTCAGAAGATGGTAGGTCGTGAATTAGAAGATTATTATCCAGAAAAAAAGGCTGAGATTGGGAATGTTGTTTTTCAAGCTAAGAATCTTTCTGGTGATGCTTTTACGGATATTTCTTTCTATGTACGTCAAGGGGAAATTCTTGGTTTTTCTGGTTTGATGGGTGCTGGTCGTACTGAAATAATGCGAGCAATTTTTGGAATTGATTCTTTAAAATCTGGTCAAATTATAATAAACGAAGAACAACTGATAATTAAAAATCCTTTTGAAGCAATTAAGCATGGAATTGGTTTCTTAACAGAAGATCGTAAAGATGAGGGATTGATTTTAGATTTTTCTATTAAAGATAATATGACTTTACCTAGTACTCGTGATTTTGTTAAAAATGGCATTTTCGATAATAAAACAAGTGATATATTTGTACAACGTTTAATAGATAGGCTACGAATTAAATCAGGTTATCCAGATAAGGAAGTTGGAACACTTTCTGGTGGTAATCAACAGAAAGTAGTTTTAGCAAAATGGATAGGTATTGCTCCAAAAGTACTGATTCTAGATGAGCCAACTCGTGGGGTAGATGTTGGTGCTAAGCGTGAAATTTACCAATTAATGAATGAATTGGCTGAACGAGGTGTGCCGATTATTATGGTCTCTTCAGATTTACCAGAAGTGATCGGAGTCAGTGATCGTATTATGGTCATGCATGAAGGAAGAATTAGTGGAGAATTAACACGTCAAGAAGCTACACAAGAAAAAGTTATGCAACTAGCTACAGGAGGACAATAGTGTGAAAAATACTATGAAGTATATGTCAGAATTGACAACAGTAATAGCATTGATAATTTTAATGGCTGTCATCACTATTATCAATTCAAATTTTTTAACAGCAAATAATCTGTTAAATTTACTATTGCAAGTAACATCAAATGCACTGATTGCTTTTGGAATGACTTTTGTTATTCTAACAGGTGGAATTGATTTATCAGTTGGATCAATTTTAGCCTTGTCCAGTGCGCTAACCGCTGGCCTATTAGGATCTGGAATGCCTGTTACGTTAGCAATTCTCATCTCTTTAATTTTGGGTTGCATTCTGGGGATGATGAATGGGTTATTGATTTCCTACGGGAAATTAGCTCCATTTATCGTCACTTTAGCGACTATGACTATTTTTAGGGGTGCAACACTTGTTTATACAAATGGGAATCCTATTACAAAAGGATTAAGTGATACATTCTTATTTCAATTTTTGGGGCAAGGTTACATAGTCGGAATTCCATTTCCTGTAATTATTATGTTTATTGTATTTATTGTTTTATATGTTTTACTTCATAAAACAGCATTTGGTAAATCTGTGTATGCTATAGGGGGGAATGAAAAAGCAGCATATATATCAGGTGTGAAACTAAATAAAGTGAAAATTATCATTTATTCAATTTCAGGTATGATGGCTTCAATTTCTGGATTGATTATAACATCACGCTTAAGTTCTGCTCAACCAACAGCAGGTGCTAGTTATGAAATGGATGCTATTGCAGCTGTTGTTCTTGGGGGAACCTCATTATCAGGAGGTAAAGGTCGTATACTGGGGACCTTAATAGGTGCTTTAATTATTGGGGTTTTGAATAATGGACTTAATATTATCGGTGTGTCAGCATTTTGGCAACAAGTAGTAAAAGGAGTTGTAATCTTAATTGCTGTTCTGATTGATCGTTTTAAAGTTGTAAAACAGTAGAATCATTTTCAATTTTTTTGGAAATAGCAACAATTTATTAGATGACGAACAATAGTCGGGATGGAAACTATCCCTATAGATATATATTACGAGGAGTAATAACATGAAAATTATTAAAAAAATTAGCATTTTTGCTTTGTTTGTAACATTTATTTTTGCTTTAGTAGCTTGTGGAAAAACTGGTTTAGGAAATTCATCAAATGATAATAAATCTACGACTCAAAAGTCGGCAAAAGAATTAAAATTAGGAGTTTCTATTTCGACTACTAACAATCCCTATTTTGTGGCTATGAAAGATGGTCTTGAAAAAGCTGCAGGAGAAAAAGAAGTAACTTTGAAGATAGCAGATGCACAAGATGATGCTGCTAGACAAGCAGATGATATTCAGAATTTTATTAGTCAAAATGTAGATGCTTTACTAATTAATCCAGTTGATTCTGATGCAATTGTTACATCTATTAAAGCTGCTAATAATGCAAATATTCCAGTAATTTTAATTGACCGCGGTAGTAATGGTGGTGAAGTCTTGACAACTGTTGCTTCTGATAACGTAGAAGCAGGTAAAATGGCTGCCGAATTTATTACCAAGCAATTGGGAGAAAAAGCAAAAACTTTTGAATTATCAGGAGTCCCTGGTGCTTCTGCAACAGTAGATAGAGGTAAAGGATTTGAACAAATTTCAAAGACAAATTTAGATGTTCTTTCTAGTCAATCTGCTAATTTTGATCGCGCAAAAGCTTTGAATACAGCGCAAAATATGATTCAAGGAAACAAAGAAGTACAAGCAATCTTTGCACAGAATGATGAGATGGCGTTAGGAGCTGCACAAGCAGTAAAAGCAGCTGGTCTTAGCAATGTATTAATTGTTGGTATTGATGGTCAACCAGATGCACATGACGCTATTGCAAAAGGTGATATTACTGCCACTATTGCTCAGCAACCAGCTAAGATGGGTGAAATCGCTATTCAATCAGCAATAGATCATTATCAAGGGAAAAAACTGGAAAAAGAAACAGTTTCTCCAATTTATCTTGTGACTAAGGATAATGTTGATCAACATAACTGGTGATATATTTTTAGTAAGCAAGTAGTTGTTAATTTTCATTCAATGTGGTTTTTAAATATCATTGTTACTATTTGAGATATTGGATTCAAAAAGACCAGATTCCAAACTTGGATCTGGCCTATGATATGCTACCCTTGATGGAGATGATGGAAGCTCCGGACAAATCTGAATTTTTCTACCCTCGTCGTACAGAAGACGATTGGGAAAAGAAAATTTTCTAATCCTTTACTAAATAACCTAGCTGATCCAAGGCCTCCTCGATATAGTGGAGGTCTTGTTGTGTTTCGGCTTCGACTAGGTGGTAATGGATGCCATCTGTCAATTCAGACAGAGGTCTAAAATCTGAATGCTCGACTTGTTCTAGAAAATGTTGCACATCTCTACGACAAGACAGTTTCAGCAAGGTTTCAATTTCTCCATAAACGGGATGGTCAATCAAGGTATTCTGAACACGTCCACCATTATCTACGATAGCAAGGAGTTCTTGACCGATTTCTTCAACTTCATGTTTCACTTTGAAAAGTTTGTGGACGTATGGATTGACATCAACTTGCTTATAGACGTAGCCACGATTAGTGGATAGGATAGGAGCGCCATCGGCTCTCAAAATTGCAATGTCCTGCACAATGACCTGACGTGTGACATGAAAATGTTCCGCCAAACTTTGGCCATTGAGGGCTTTAGGAGCTTCTTTCAAGAGTTGGAGCAGGGCTTGTTTGCGATCTTTTGTCATAGTTCTTCCTTTTAACGGCGTTTTCGAAGCACTTTATAGACAGCTAGTGCTAATGTATAGTCTACCATACTATGGATAATTGTGCCAAATCCAACTAGCACAAAGAGAACATAAAACATATTTTCTACATTAGTACCAGAAGTGGCGTAAAAAACGACACAGGCTAATACTTCAGCAAGGGCATGAACGACAGCTAAAACAAAGTTGAAAATCCAGGAAGCTTTTGGTTTATCTAGGGTTTCGGGGAATTTTTGTAGGTAAAGAGCCCCCAAAGTCCCAAAAAAGATATGGGAAAAAGCTCTAAAAACGATAACCATGGGATAGCCAGCCATCAAAAAACCAAAACTAGAGGCTAGGATAACAAAAACTGCCATCAAGGGCGACAAGAACATGGCAATAAAAATAGCGATGTGGCTCCCCAGAGTGTAAGAAGCAGGTGGAATGACAATCTTGAAAGGCATAACAATTGGAATCAAAATCGCAATAGCCGTTAAAAGGGCTGTCATTGTCATAAATTGTGTCTTTTTCCGTGTATTCATAAGAATCTCCTTTTTAACTGTATATACACTAGTATAGTACTATAAACAAGACAATAAAGCAAGGATTTACTTGGGTTTATAGGTCATTTTTTAGTTGAAAGTTAGTAAAGATTTCACTAAAAAGAAACTGTATAGAGCAAAATCTCCACCTTCAAGCATGAAAGCGGAGATTGTTTTTATTTCTTCAAAGTTTGTAGTCGTGGAACTATAGCTAGGGTTAGAACTGCGGAAATGACTAATTCAGCAATGGAGTTTGTTGAGATAACGGTTGCTAAGAGTTTTTGTATATTACCATCAAAGACATTTCCAAAAAGGTAGAAAATTCCACCGAGTACAAAGACTGTGTTGGTAAGTGAACCAAGGGCACCAGCTAAAATCAGACCAGTCTTGTTTTTCATTAGTTTATAGACCAGATACGGAGTTAAACCAATCAAAATACGTGGGACAATGGCAATGATAGCTGAGTAGATGTTTCCGTTTGGTACAAATGGAGAGAAGAGGTAGCTTGTCGGTAGAATTGTAATCGTGTTAACTGTCAAGCTAAGTAGCCCCATCAAAAATCCAAGTGTAACCCCAACTCGTGGACCGTAGATAATGCTGGCAATAATGACAGGAATATGAACAATGGTCGGTTTGATTGGAAATGGAAAAAGGTTAAAGATAAGCGAGCTCAGAAAGTGTATCACGAGCATGGTTGCAAAGAAGATAGCAATGGGTGCAATATTAGAGCGTTTTTTCATCGAGAGTTTCCTTTATTCTTTCTAAAATAATTGTGAGGTCAGCTAAAGCTCCTCGTCCATGGTCTCCACAAGCTAGTAGGGATTCTTTTGGAGCAATCAGCTGATAGCCGTAGGTTTCTAATGTTTTCAGATTAGCCTGAGTTGCTGGATGGTCATACATTTTTGTATTCATTGCTGGTGCGATGAGTTTGGGAATATGACTTGGCAAGGCTAGAGCTGTACTGGTTACCATGTTGTCTGCAAATCCGTGGGCTAGTTTTGCAATAGTGTTAGCTGTTGCAGGGGCCATGATGAATAGATCAGTTTCTTTTCCAAGTTCGATATGATTAACCTGTTCAGGATAGGGTTCCTTCATGACATCCAAGTGGACAGGATTCTGTGATAAGACCTGTAGTGTCAAAGGTTGGATAAACTCTGTAGCGGCCTGAGTCATTAAAACCGTGACTTGATGACCTTGTTTTTTTAGAGAACTGACTAAATCTGCCGACTTGTAAGAGGCGATTGACCCTGTTACAGCCAAGAGAATATGTGCCATATCTTTCCTTTCTAAGAATGGTAGGCTTGAATTTTTTCAAGGAGGAGTTCTGCAATTTCTTCCTTAGTATTAACTGATTGAAGTTGATTTTTCTCAACAAAGATAGCACGATGCTTGTCTGTTGAAATTTGAGTCTGGTCATTTGCAATGATTAAGTCTGCTTGGTTCTTGATAAGACTGTTTCTAGCAATGTCAATTAGATGATTTTCAGATACATCAACTAGTAGTTTAAAACCAATCAGATGAATAGCAGGATTCCATTCCTTGACTAGAGAGATGATCTTGGGTGTTTTTTTCAGGAATAAAACCTGAACCTCATCAGTTGAAGAAATCTTAGCCTGATGATTCTGCTTGCTTAAAAATTCTTCTAGATTGGAGCTAGCCTGAACTTCCTCAAGTCCTGTCATATAAACAGAAGTGTAGTCGGACACCGCCATTGAGTGAATCAAAATCTGATAATCTGCAACCCGTTCTTGCATTTCTAGTAGAAGGTCCTTGGTATTGGTAATTTCTCGAATGCTTAGATTAGGGTGAGCTTCTGGCTTCTGAGCTCGTTTTGTCGTAATTAAACAAACTTCATGCCCTGCAGCAAGCAAGGTTTCTGTGATGATTTTCCCCAAGCGACCTGTAGAATGGTTAGTGATAGAGCGGACGCTATCGATAGCTTCACTGGTACCGCCCGATGTAACTAAAATTTTCATAGCACTATTGTACCAAAAAAAAAATAATAAGCAAAAGAAAGCGCTTGAATATATATAGAAAATAAAAATAATCTACTATAGTTTAAAACTATAAAGCCATATAAAATTTAAGAAAGGACTTTAAAAACCTTAAAAACAGGGATATTTACGAACGTTTAGAGAGTTTTGGGATGTTAAAAATCTTGTTTTGTGTTATAATGAATTATCATATAAGAGGTTAGAGGAGTTTTGAATGAAAACAGATATTGAAATCGCACAGAGTATTGAGTTGAAGCCCATTGTTGATGTTGTAGAGAAGCTTGGAATTTCTTACGACGATTTGGAGTTGTATGGAAAGTACAAGGCTAAGCTTAGCTTTGATAAAATTCGTGCAGTTGAGAGCAATCCAGTTGGGAAATTGATTTTGGTTACTGCCATCAACCCAACACCTGCAGGTGAAGGAAAATCAACTATTACCATTGGTCTTGCGGATGCCTTGAACAAGATTGGCAAGAAAACCATGATTGCTATCCGCGAACCATCTCTTGGTCCAGTAATGGGGATTAAGGGTGGTGCTGCAGGAGGTGGTTACGCTCAAGTTCTACCAATGGAGGACATCAATCTCCACTTTACTGGGGATATGCATGCCATTACAACTGCCAACAACGCCCTTTCTGCCTTGATTGACAACCACTTGCACCAAGGAAATGAGTTGGAAATTGACCAACGTCGTATCCTCTGGAAACGTGTAGTGGACTTGAATGATCGCGCTCTTCGTCACGTGACGGTTGGACTTGGTGGTCCTCTAAACGGTATTCCACGTGAAGATGGCTTTGATATTACAGTTGCTTCCGAAATCATGGCAATTCTTTGCTTGGCAACAGACATCGAGGACTTGAAACGCCGTTTGGCTAATATCGTTATTGGTTATCGTTACGACCGTACACCAGTTTCTGTAGGTGATTTGCAGGTTGAAGGTGCCTTGGCTTTGATTTTGAAGGATGCTATTAAGCCAAACTTGGTTCAGACAATTTACGGAACACCTGCCTTTGTACACGGTGGTCCATTTGCCAATATTGCTCATGGATGTAATTCAGTCTTGGCAACAAGCACAGCCCTTCACTTGGCTGATTACACAGTTACTGAAGCTGGTTTTGGTGCAGACCTTGGTGCTGAAAAATTCCTTGATATCAAGACACCAAACTTGCCAACTTCTCCAGATGCAGTAGTTATTGTCGCAACCCTTCGTGCCCTTAAGATGAATGGTGGTGTGGCTAAAGACGCTTTGACAGAAGAAAACGTAGAAGCTGTTCGTGCCGGTTTTGCCAACTTGAAACGCCACGTTGAAAATATCCGTAAATTTGGAGTACCTGCAGTCGTAGCTATTAACGAATTTGTCTCTGATACAGAAGCTGAAATTGCAGCCTTGAAAGAACTTTGTGCTTCAATCGATGTACCAGTTGAATTGGCTAGTGTCTGGGCTGATGGTGCAGAAGGTGGAGTAACTCTTGCTGAAACTCTTGTCAAGACTATCGCTGAAAACCCATCTAACTATAAACGTTTGTATGACAATGACCTTTCTGTCCAAGAAAAGATTGAAAAGATTGTTACTGAAATCTACCGTGGTAGCAAAGTGAACTTTGAGAAGAAAGCTCAAACACAAATCGCTCAAATTGTTCAAAACGGTTGGGACAAATTGCCAATCTGTATGGCTAAAACTCAATACAGTTTCTCAGACAATCCAAATGCACTTGGAGCACCTGAAAACTTTGAAATTACCATTCGTGAATTGGTACCAAAATTAGGTGCAGGCTTTATCGTTGCCCTAACTGGAGACGTGATGACTATGCCGGGTCTTCCAAAACGACCAGCAGCTCTCAACATGGATGTTGAAAGCGATGGAACAGTTCTAGGCTTGTTCTAATAGTTTAATTGAATTTAAATGAGTTTGGGAATACTATCCAAGCTCATTTTTTCTCAGACTGCAAGCAGTTCATCAATAAGAATTATACTCTTCGAAAATCTCTTCAAACCACGTTAGCGTCTCCTTGCCGTAGGTATATGATACTGACTCTGTCAGTTCTATCCACAACCT
>NZ_VMMZ01000060.1:0-2778 GCF_013277475.1 Streptococcus sp. k-628 | reverse complement strand
TGACCGAGCGCTTGCGATTGTTTTCATAAGACTGTTGAGCGTAGTCGGCAGAATAAACCTCTTTGAAGCGCCCTTTTCCAAGACATTGTCGGACTGTCCCACGCTTGATTTCAGTGTGGATAGTTTGAGGAGCTTTTCCAAGTAGAGAGGCAACTTCTCTATTTGATTTTCCTTCTTTTTTCCATCTTTCGATTAAGCGACGGCTATCGATTGTCAAATGTTTACCTTTTGTAGTATAATTGTCTTGCATTTCTGTGCCTTTCTTGTGTTTGTGGTTGAACAACAAGTATAACACAGAGGTGTTTTCTTATGCCTACAAGAGCTTTCATTATTTCCATTTTCTTTTGGATTTCACTCTATTCTGAAAAACTTGTGTATATTTACTGAAGCTAGCAAGTCTTACCTGTAAATTTAATGAAAGCAACACAAAATCCGAGAGGGGAATCTCGGATTAATAGATAGAGAGTTTTTAGTTTAAATAAATTGTTTAAAATATCAACAACATCACTTCTTTTCTTAACCTGATAAGTCTTGATTCCTAATTTTGGGGCTACGATTATATTGTCCTCAATATCGTCTAGAAAGACACAATTTCTAGGTTATAACTGGTATTTATCGATAGTTACTCATATACATCAGTCCACCTCCATACTTATGTGCGAGCCTCTCTTTGTATTATACCTCCATACTCACCTTACAGATTCTTTTGGTAATAATATCTTTGCCTAATGTAGAGATAGTCTTGCAAAGAAAAAACTTCCTTGTAGCCATGTTTCTGATAAAAGTCCGGTGCCTGGAACTGGTAAGTATTGACAAAGGCAAAACAACAATTTCGATTCTTAGCTTCACTTTCTGCCTGTTGCAATAGTTTTGAACCGATTCCTTGCCCTCGCAGTTCCTCTTTTACAAACAAATACTCGATTTCTAGCCAATTTCCAAAAGTCTCTGCTATCAAACCTGCCAGGAGATTGCCCTTTTCATCTTCGACATAAAGATTAAGTGGCTCACTTTCAGCCTCTTCTCTTTTTGAACGGTTATAAACACGAATCAAATTCCCAATTTCTTGTGCTTTCTGAGACTCCTTGTTTTCCAATCTAAAGTACATCTAAACCTCCTCAAACACTGTTACAGCTTGATTATAGTCTTATTTCAATAGACTGTCAAACTAGAAAAAACCCACCAACCTGAGTTGATGAGTTCTTAATCTATTTTCTAAATTTCCACTGGCTATAAATCCCGAAACCGATAATCCAGATAGCTGATCCAATTGCTCCTACAAATGTAGACTCTTGTAAAAAGAGGGTTACAAAGACAAAGGCAAAGAAGAGCATGGTTAAAGGATTTAGGAAACGATAATGGGGCATGAGATAGCCATCCACCATAAAGTCTGGTGACTTGCGGTATTTAAGGTGAGCCACCATGATTAAGATATAAATGGCAATATAGACACCTGATGATGATGCCGTAATCAAGGCAAAGGCATCCGAAACTCCTGGCAAGACGTTGATAAAGGCTGCTAGGGCAATCAAAATCGCTGAGGCAATGATGGCATTTTGTGGTACATTGTGGCGAGAAAGAGTATCTGCTTTAATAGCCTTTAGGAAGCGATTTGGCGAATCATGAGCAATCTGATACAAATGACGCCCTGTTGAATAAAGAGTTGAGTTAAGAGCAGATGCTGCTGAGGTCAAAACGACGAAGTTAATCAAGGCTGCCGCCCACTTGACTCCGGCCAATTCAAATACTGTTACAAAAGGAGAATCAGCTGAGGCAAGTTCACGCCATGGAATGATAGCCATGATGGCTAAGAGGGCACCACCGTAGAAAAAGGCGATACGCAAAGGAATTTCCTTAACGGCTTTTGGCAGGACCTGACGTGGATTTTTGGTTTCAGAAGTTGTGACCCCGATAAACTCAATCATAAGATAGGCAAAGAACACCATCTGGAAGGCCATGACAAAGTTCACTCCACCATTTGGAAAGAGAGAGAAATTGTCGACAATATTGGCTAAACTTGCTACTCCATGGGGTGTCTTAAAGCCTGTCAAGACCATAAAGACTCCTGTCGCAATCATGGCTAAAATAGCCACAATCTTGACCATAGCAAACCAAAACTCAACTTCTCCAAATAGCTTCACCGCGATTAGGTTGACCAAGGCTAGAATGGTCAAAAATCCAATCTCAATCATCCAACTCGGCCAAGTTGGGAACCAAAATTGCACATAATGTGCGATAGCAGTGATTTCCGCCATACCGATAAAGACAACAGATAGCCAGTAAGACCAAACCGAGAAATAGCCCCAGCCCTTACCCAAATGGCGCGTGATAAAGTTGATAAAGGTATGTTGCTCAGGGTCTTGGTAAAGCATTTCCCCAACCGCACGCATCATGAGGAACATGAAAGCCCCTGTAATCATATAAATCAGTACAATGGAAGGACCTGTTAGGCTGATAGAGCGACCTGCTCCCAAAAAGAGTCCTGTTCCGATTGTTCCCGCAATGGCCATAACCTGCACGTGACGATTGGTCAGACCACGCTCCATCTTATTTTTCTTCTTTGAACTCATATAGTCTCCAATTTCAATTCAATTTATACTCAATGAAAATCAAAGAGCAAACTAGTAAGCTAGCCGTAGGTTGCTCAAAACACTGTTTTGAGGTTGTAGATGAAACTGACGAAGTCAGTCACACATATACGGTAAGACGACGCTGACGTGATTTGAAGAGATTTTCGAAGAGTATTAGACTTTAGTAGATTGAAGAAAGAGAAGAAGGGAA
>NZ_VMMZ01000006.1:0-8934 GCF_013277475.1 Streptococcus sp. k-628 | reverse complement strand
CAGGTTGCTCAAAACACTGCTTTGAGGTTGTAGATAGAACTGACGAAGTCAGCTCAAAACACTGTTTTGAGGTTGTGGATAGAACTGACGAAGTCAGCTCAAAACACCGTTTTGAGGTAGTAGATAAGACTGACGAAGTCAGTTACATATATATACGGTAAGGCGACGCTGATGTGGTTTGAAGAGATTTTCGAAGAGTGTTAACTATTTTGTTTTACAAACTAGTGTGGAAGTGGTATACTATAGGTGGGTCTACTAGTAGGTATTACAGAATAGATTAGAAGGGAGAAGGGATGAAAGAAACTCAACTATTAAAAGGTGTTCTTGAAGGTTGTGTCTTGGATATGATTGGTCAAAAAGAGCGGTATGGTTATGAGTTGGTTCAGACTTTGCGAGAGGCTGGATTTGACACTATCGTTCCAGGAACTATTTATCCTTTGTTGCAAAAGTTAGAAAAAAATCAATGGATAAGAGGCGACATGCGCCCGTCGCCAGATGGTCCAGATCGGAAGTATTTTTCGTTAACCAAAGAAGGAGAAGAGCGTGTCGCGGTCTTTTGGAAACAATGGGACGATTTGAGTCAAAAAGTAGAAGGAATTAAGAATGGGGGTTAAACAATGAAGAAAATGAAGTATTACGAAGAAACAAGCGCTTTGCTGCATGAGTTTTCTGAGGAGAATCAGCAGTATTTTGAGGAACTGTGGGATAGTTTTAATCTTGCTGGATTTCTCTATGATGAAGACTATCTCAGAGAGCAGATTTATTTGATGATGTTAGATTTCTCAGAAGTAGAACGAGATGGCATGAGTGCAGAGGATTATCTAGGTAAGAATCCTAAAAAAATAATGAAAGAGATTCTCAAGGAAGCACCACGCAGTTCTATCAAGGAGTCCCTTTTGACGCCAATTTTTGTCCTAGCGATATTACGTTACTATCATCTACTGGGTGATTTTTCTAAAGGTCCTCTCTTAACAGTCAATTTGCTTACTTTTTTAGGGCAACTTCTTCTTTTTCTGATTGGATTTGCTCTTGTGGCCACAATCTTACGTTGGGGGCTAGTCCAAGATTCTCCTAAGATGAAAATTGGCACCTATATTGTCGTTGGGATTCTTGTTCTGCTAGTTGTTCTGGGATATGTAGGAATAGGAAGTTTTGTACAAGAAGGAGCATTTTATCTTCCTGCTCCCTGGGATAGTTTCCTTGTTTTTACGCTTTCTCTAGTCATCAGTATTTGGAATTGGAAAGAAGCGATTTTTCGTCCCTTTGTCAGTATGATTGTTGCCCATCTTGTGGTAGGCTCTCTGCTCCGTTACTATGAGTGGATGGGAATTTCAAATGTTTTTCTTACAAAATTCATTCCTTTAGCTGTTCTTTTTATTGGCATTTTTCTCTTGTTCCGTGGGTTTAAGAAGATAAAATGGAGTGAAATATAGTCAAAAAGCCGTTGCAAAGCGGTTTTTTGTTATAATTAAATGAAGAATGTAGAATCAAAGGAGAAAAATTTGATGAGATACATAACTCTTGGTCAAGATGACAAAGAATTATCAGAAATTGTTCTCGGAATGATGAGAATAAAAGATAAGTCTGTAAAAGAAGTTGAAGAGCTTGTAGAAACAGCACTTTCTGTTGGAATCAATGCCTTTGACTTGGCTGATATTTATGGTCGTGGTCGTTGTGAAGAACTGTTAGGTCTTGTCCTAAAAAATCGTCCAGATTTAAGAGAAGAGATGTGGATTCAGTCAAAATGTGGAATTCGCATGGAAGAATTTACCTATTTTGATTTTTCTAAGGACTATATTATAAAATCTGTAGACGGAATTTTGCAAAGATTGAAGATTGATCATCTAGATAGCTTGCTTCTTCATCGACCAGATGCTTTGATGGAATCTGACCAAGTAGCAGAAGCCTTTGATTTCCTTTATAAACAAGGTAAGGTTCGAAATTTTGGAGTTTCTAATCAAAATCCTATGATGATGGAGTTACTTAAAAAAGATGTCAATCAGCCGTTAGCTGTTAATCAGCTACAATTGAGTGCGGCTTTTACTCCAGGATTCGAATCAGGTTTTCATGTTAATATGGAAGATAGTCAAGCAACTATGCGAGATGGCAGCATTTTTGAATATTGCAAATTACACGATGTGGTCATTCAAGCATGGTCTGTCTTACAATTCGGGTATTTTAAAGGGAATTTTGTTGGAAATGAGAAATTTCAAGATTTAAATCAAGTACTTGATCGCTTAGCTATTAAATATGGAGTAACCCCTTCAACTATTGCCATTTCTTGGATATTGCGTTATCCAGCAAAAATGCAGGCAGTGGTAGGAACAACCAATACTAAGCACTTGAGAGAAGTTAGCCAAGCGGCAAACTTTAGCTTAACAAGAAAAGAATGGTATGAAATTTATCTTGCAGCAGGGAATAATTTGCCGTAAGTAGAAGCAGATGTAAATAAATCACAGTCAAAAAGCCGTTTTAAAGCGGTTTTTTTGTTATAATGAAGGGGAGAATTATTGATATTAAAGGAGAATAACATGACATTTGAAGAGATCCTGCCTGGGTTAAAGGCTAAGAGAAAATATGTACGAATTGGTTGGGGAGGTGCGGAAAACTATGTCCAACTCTTTGATACCATCGAGCAAAATGGGCTTGCACTTGAAGTGACACCTTATTTCCTAATCAACGTATCTGGAGAAGGAGAAGGTTTTTCCATGTGGAGCCCGACACCTTGTGATGTTTTGGCGACGGATTGGGTAGAAGTGCATGACTAAACGTGTACTCATTACAGGAGTGAGTTCAGGTATCGGATTGGCTCAGGCTCGCCTTTTTTTAGAGAAGGGCTATCAAGTTTATGGTGTGGATCAAGGAGAAAATCCAGTTTTAGATGGTGATTTCTACTTTTTACAGAGAGATTTGACCTTGGACTTAGAGCCTATTTTTGATTGGTGTCCTCAGATTGATGTTTTGTGCAATACTGCGGGAGTTTTAGATGATTACAAACCCCTTTTGGATCAAACAGCGCAGGAAATTCAAGAGATTTTTGAAATCAACTATGTGACTCCTGTTGAGTTGACTCGTTATTATTTGACACAAATGCTGGAAAATAAAAAGGGAATCATCATCAATATGTGTTCCATTGCTTCTAGCCTAGCAGGCGGTGGTGGACACGCTTATACTTCTTCGAAGCACGCCTTGGCTGGATTTACTAAGCAGTTGGCTCTAGACTATGCTGAAGCTGGGATCCAGGTCTTTGGTATCGCTCCAGGAGCAGTCAAGACGGCTATGACCGCTGCGGATTTTGAGCCAGGTGGATTGGCTGACTGGGTGGCTAGTGAAACACCAATCAAGCGCTGGATTGAACCAGAAGAAGTAGCGGAGATCAGCCTTTTCTTAGCAAGTGGAAAAGCGAGCGCCATGCAAGGACAAATTTTGGCAATAGATGGTGGCTGGTCTTTGAAGTAGGAGGATCTGATGGAAATCAAAAGACACTTTGGAGTCTACGCTGTTTGCTTTGAAAATGGAAAGTTACTCTGCATTGAAAAAACGAGAGGCCCTTATCAACATCGGTATGACCTACCTGGAGGCAGTCAGCAACTTGGTGAAGGACTGACGGAAACGCTGACTAGAGAAGTTATGGAAGAGACGGGATTTACTGTTAGAAGCTACTCTAATCCTCGAATCTACGATGTTTTCGTCAGGGAAGAGTTAAAAAATTTTATGGTTCACCATATCATGGCCTTGTATGATGTTGAAATGAATGAGAGTGTACCTCTAGTTACAATTTCGGAAGCTGTGTCTGATGGTGCGAATGATTCACTTGGATATATTTGGATGGATATTCAAGAGATCACAGAAGAAAATGCATCGCCATTAGTCTTGAAGGTTAAGTCTGAATTATTAGGATTTCCAGAATTGGACAAGACCTCTTACATGAATTGGAAGGTGAAGTAGGGGGATAATGGAACTATTTAAAACATGGAAGAAAAATATGGTTCTCTATGGTCTTAAATCTCAAATTGGAACTATCTACCGAAACAATGATAGGACAACAAGCTTTTATGATGTTGGGAATTTTCTATACCTAGCAGGGGAGTTGGATTCCAGATTTTGGGAAGATTTTGTTAGAAAATATGGTTTAGATTATAAGATTATTATTTCAGAAAATACTAATTGGCAAGATTTTCTGCATCGGAAAGTGGGGCTAAATTCTTTTACTCGCTATTCTTTTAAAGATAAGGCAAATTTTCAAGTTAAATTTCTAAATGATCTAGTTACTCATTTAGAGGAAGATTACAATATTGTGCCTATTGATAATCATATTTATAACTGCTTTTCTACGGAAGAATGGTCACAGGATTTACAGGGGGATTTTGAGTCCTATCAGGATTTTGTTTTAAAAGGTGGATTTGGCTTTGTGATTCTTAAAAATAATGAACTGATTGCTGGGATTTCCTCAGGGTTAGTTTACAGTGAAGCAGTTGAAGTGGAAGTTGCAACTAGACCAAACGAACAAGGAAATGGATTTGCTAAAAAGCTTGGTGCTGCAATGATTCTAGAGAGTTTAAATAGAGATATGTTTCCACTTTGGGATGCTCATAACGAGGCTTCCAAAAAAGTAGCAGAATTTTTAGGATATGAGTTAGCTGAACCTTATGAAGCTTTTGAACTAGAGGAAAATTTCATATAATTATATATGATATTGTATCTTTTAAGATGAGGTGAATGATGAAAAATCAACTTGCTCTTAGTGGCGAAAAACTTGATGAAAAAGTTTACCCACAACTATTTCATCATGTTGGTATGATTCGTGGGGAATACTTGTTGAGAGAGCTCAATCAAAACATCCTATTACCAAGTTGTCAGGAATTTGTAAAAGATTATCTAGACACAATCTGCTCCTTGTACTCAGATGAAGAAGTTTGGTATCGTTTTTCTGAATTAACGAATACAGAAGCTAATTGTCTAAAGGGGACTAAAGAGTATTTTGATGAACGCCATCCTTTGTTTGGTTATAGAGGAACGAGGCGTTTACTGGCATGTCCGAATGAATTTCAGGCTGAAGCAAATGTCGTTACAGAAGTTTATCAAAACAATCCCAATCTGTCTCTTATTTTTCCTTTTGTCAATGATGCTGAGCAGTTAAAGCAAGCTATTAGAGTATTGCGTCAGCAGGGTTTTACTGGGAAAGTCGGCACGATGATTGAATTACCGTCAGCGTATTTTGATTTGGACAGAATACTGGAAACGGGTATTTCAAAGATTGTAGTTGGAATGAATGATTTGACTTCTTTTATTTTTGCGACTGTGAGAAACAGTCAATGGCATGATATGGAAAGTCCAATAATGGTAGATATGTTGATACAGATGCAGGATAAAGCAAGGGCGAAAAAGATTGATTTTGCTGTAGCAGGTTATCTGAATACTTCTTTCATACAAAAAATGAATCAGATGGGTATCAAGTGCATTATTCACTATAGTTCTATTCCAGAGATTTTTGATTTAGAGATTGACCATCCAGATCATCTCAAACACATAAAAGAAGAAAGTAAAAAATTACAAAGGAGCACCCATGACACCGCAAGAAATGTGGAATAAATACAAGCAAATCAATCCTTCGATCGGAGATGAAATCGATGCTTGGGCTTTTGGAGTGGAAGCCGATCTCTTGGCAGATTTGGTTTTAAGAGGCGAAAAGACGGCAACAGCATCAGCCTACGACCTCTATGCACTAGAAGCCGAGTCTCTTCCTCAAGAAGGAACTTTTGATGTCATTTTAGATAGTCGAAATCAGGCTGTCTGTATTGTCGAAATTACAAAGGTTTCCGTTCAGCCTTTCAGTCAAGTTTCGGCTGATCATGCCTTTAAGGAAGGTGAAGGTGACAAATCACTTGCCTATTGGCGTCAGGTTCATGAGGATTGTTTCGCCGAGTGGTTGAGAGAAGCAGGACTGACTTTTACACCTGACAGCAAAGTTGTTTTAGAAGAATTTCGCAAGGTCTACCCTCTGTAGACTGTTAGACGGAAGAAAGTTTTAGAAATCACCGTCCAATCCTTTTTTCTTAGGCAAAACATGTTATAATAAGTTTGTTTGAAGAAGAGCAGCAGCTCTTAAACTTAGAATAGGAGAAAACTATGCAAGCAGTTGAACATTTTATTAAGCAATTTGTTCCTGAACATTATGATTTATTTTTAGACTTGAGTCGTGAGACCAAGACGTTTTCAGGGAAGGTGACCATCACTGGTCAAGCACAGAGTGACCGTATTTCCCTCCACCAAAAAGACCTGGAAATCGCTTCTGTAGAAGTTGCAGGTCAAGCTCGTCCATTTACAGTTGACCATGACAATGAAGCCCTTCATATCGAATTGGCTGAGGCTGGTCAAGTTGAAGTGGTTCTTACCTTTTCTGGTAAAATCACAGACAACATGACAGGGATTTACCCTTCTTATTACACAGTTGATGGAGTCAAGAAGGAAGTCTTGTCTACTCAGTTCGAGAGCCATTTTGCGCGCGAAGCCTTTCCATGTGTGGATGAGCCAGAAGCCAAAGCAACTTTTGACCTTTCTCTACGTTTTGACCAAGTAGAAGGTGAATTGGCCTTGTCTAACATGCCAGAAATCGATGTTGAAAACCGCAAGGAAACAGGTATCTGGAAGTTTGAGACAACACCTCGCATGTCTTCTTATTTGTTGGCCTTTGTTGCGGGTGATTTGCAAGGTGTGACGGCTAAAACTAAAAACGGTACCCTTGTAGGTGTCTACTCAACCAAAGCCCACCCACTATCTAACCTTGATTTCTCACTGGACATCGCTGTTCGCTCTATCGAGTTTTACGAAGATTACTATGGAGTTAAGTACCCGATCCCTCAATCTCTCCACATCGCCCTTCCTGACTTCTCAGCTGGAGCTATGGAAAACTGGGGTCTTGTAACTTATCGTGAAGTATACTTGGTTGTGGATGAGAACTCTACCTTTGCCAGCCGTCAACAAGTTGCCCTTGTTGTGGCCCATGAATTGGCTCACCAATGGTTTGGTAACCTTGTTACTATGAAATGGTGGGATGACCTTTGGCTCAATGAAAGCTTTGCTAACATGATGGAATACGTCTGTGTGGATGCTATTGAACCAAGCTGGAATATCTTTGAAGATTTCCAAACAGGTGGTGTTCCGTCTGCCTTGAAACGTGATGCGACTGATGGTGTTCAGTCTGTCCATGTCGAAGTTAAACATCCAGACGAAATCAATACGCTCTTTGACGGAGCTATCGTCTATGCCAAAGGAAGTCGCCTCATGCACATGCTTCGTCGTTGGCTAGGTGATGCTGATTTTGCTAAAGGTTTGCACGCTTACTTTGAAAAACACCAATACAGCAACACCATTGGTAGTGACCTTTGGGATGCCCTTGGTCAAGCGTCAGGACGTGATGTCGCAGCCTTCATGGATTCTTGGTTGGAACAGCCTGGTTACCCAGTTCTTACTGTCAAAGTTGAAAATGATGTCTTGAAGATTTCACAAAAACAATTCTTTATAGGTGAGCACGAAGATAAGAACCGTCTCTGGGTGGTGCCACTCAATAGCAACTGGAAAGGCTTGCCTGATACACTTGAAACTGAAAGCATCGAAATTCCAGGCTACGCAGCTCTTCTTGCTGAAAATGAAGGAGCTCTTCGCTTCAATACTGAAAATACAGCCCACTACATTACCGACTATCAAGGAGATTTGTTGGATGCAGTTCTTGCTAACCTAGTTGAGCTTGATAACACAAGTAAACTGCAAATCGTCCAAGAACGTCGTTTGCTTGCTGAGGCAGGACAAATTTCTTATGCAGACTTGCTCCCAGTTCTTGATAAACTTGCTAAGGAAGAATCTTACCTTGTCGTTTCAGCTGTTTCTGAAGTAATTTCTGCTCTTGAGCGCTTTATCGATGAAGGAACAGAAGCTGAAAGAGCCTTCAAAGCCTTGGTTGCTAAATTGGCTCGTCACAACTATGACCGTCTTGGTTTTGAAGCTAAAGACGGAGAATCAGATGAGGATGAATTGGTTCGTCAGTTGGCTGTTTCTATGATGATTCGCTCAAATAATGCAGAAGCTAGTCAAGTCGCTAGCCAAATCTTCGCAGCCCACAAGGATCAGCTTGCAGGACTTCCAGCAGCTATTCGCTCACAAGTCCTTATCAATGAGATGAAACATCATGAGACCAAAGACTTGTTAGCACTTTATCTTGATACTTATACTCATGCAACAGATGCTGTCTTTAAACGTCAGTTGGCAGCTGCTCTTGCCTATAGTAAAGATGCGGACAATATCCAAACCTTGATTGCTGCTTGGAAGGACAAATTTGTGGTGAAACCACAGGACTTGTCTGCTTGGTATTACCAATTCCTAGCTCACCAAGCAACTCAGGAAACAGCTTGGTCTTGGGCGCGTGAAAACTGGGCTTGGATTAAGGCAGCCCTTGGAGGAGATATGAGCTTTGATAGCTTTGTTATCCTTCCTGCACACGTATTTAAGACTCAGCAACGCTTGGCAGAGTACAAGGAATTCTTTGAGCCACAACTTTCTGACCTTGCTCTTAGCCGTAACATCGGTATGGGAATCAAGGAGATTGCAGCGCGTGTTGACTTGATTAACCGTGAAAAAGCTGCGGTGGAAGCAGTCGTTCTTCAATACGGAAATGCATAAATAAGCCTAAAATAAAAGAAAACTCATCTATCTCATGTAATACTCTTCGAAAATCTCTTCAAACCACGTCAGCGTCGCCTTACCGTACTCAAGTACAGCCTGCGGCTAGCTTCCTAGTTTGCTCTTTGATTTTCATTGAGTATAAATAGATAGAAAAGAAAATCTTGTACAAGTTCCTGACAATTTCTTTCTTTTTGTGTATAATAGTGGAAAAGAGGTAAAATGAGGTATGGTTATGGAAACAGTCCTTTACTCAAC
>NZ_VMMZ01000059.1:0-3589 GCF_013277475.1 Streptococcus sp. k-628 | reverse complement strand
TACATCTTCTGTAGAGTCATCGTCATAAGTGACGGTCACTCCCACAGTTTGACTGGTTCCTGCCGCTACTGTTGGAAGAGCTGCTTTAGCTACCGCAGTTTTCTTATGCTCTGCTGTTACGGCATTGCTAATAGAATCTGCTGTTGGCTTGCTATCTGCTTCTACCGTAATGGTGCTAACAGTTGGCTGCGTATGACTTGGAACAGTTATAGTCGCTTCGCGTGCCGCGCTGACATCTGTGCCAGTTCCGGCTGTTGCTTGAGCTGTGATAGACTTACCACTGCTTGCTGTTCCTTGTTTAACAGTTGCCTTGCCATCTTTAACTGTGATTGGGCTATCCGCTGGTGCACTCCAGTTGCCATCTGCTCCCTTGGTAAGCTCTACTGTTTTCGTAACCGTATCGCTTTCTGGGTAGTTGATCACGACTTTATCCGCATCAGCTGGTAATGGAATCACAACATCCCCATTTTGTTTACTTTCTGGAGTAAAGGTTGATGGTTGAGCTGTCTTCACTTTACCAGTGGATGGCTTACTTTCCATGTCTTGTGCTTTGGCTTGTACCGTTACCTCAGTTCCGGCTGTAGCTGTCTTGGCTTTCAAGACTGGCTTGCCATCTGCTCCCACTTCAAATCCTTCTGGAACTTGCCAACCTTGGTCAGTCTTCGTAAGGGTCACTTTCGTTGACGCTTGAGAACCTGCTGGCGTGTAGGTTACTTCAAGACTTGTCGCGTCACTTGGAGCTTCTATTTGGACGCCACTATCAATTTGTGGAGTCACAACTGGACTGTTCAGTAAGCCCACTGCCTTGTGGTCAGCTGCTTCTGATGGATCTGATAAAGCTGATTTTTGAGTAGCTTTTACGATGCTACCTGCCTGAGCTGTATTGGCCTGCATCACAATCTTGTTACCAGTTGTCACGACTGTGCCGATATTGACACTATCTGTCTTCGTCCAATCCCCATTAGCTTCCTTATCAAAGGTTAACTTACGAGTATTGCCAGCCGCATCCACATAGTCTACTTCTGCATGAGTTGCCTTGTCATCCAATTCAACTTCAATGCCGTAGTCTGCGTTTTGACTAATCGTTGGTTTACCCAAGCGTGGCGCTTTGGCATCTGCACTATCACTTGACTGACTTGTAAAGTCTTTACCGTCAATTGTCGTGATACCTTTGGCTGTGACACCTGCACCATCTTTCACCTTGTCCGCTGCTACCGTAAGCTTGCTGCCGTCTGGGCTAATCGTGATGCCACTGTCTGCTGGAGCTGTCCAGCTACCATCTTGGTTCTTCGTAACCGCTACGGTTGTTGGAGCGTCTTGTCCTTCTGGTGTGTAAGTCACTTCAACCTTCGTTGTTTCTTCTGGAACCGTTACATCAACTGTTCCGTCAGTATTTGGAGTCACAACTGGTTTATCTGGGACAACTGTGATCGTTACTGGGGTTTCTACACTCTTACCTCGAAGTTCAGCTGGTACATCATCGCCCTGACCATAAGTGGTCACAACGGTCTTCGTCACTTCTCCGACATGGTCAGTACTTGGTTTGTCTCCGTCCTTCCATGCATGAGTCGTGCCATTAGGGAAACCTTCTGTGTTTGATGCTGGTTTTACATAGTCAGAAGCGTCTTCTGAAAGTGGGCTACCTTTATGCGCATCAATACTTGGAGTTGGGTTCTCTGCTAGAGCGTATACTTTTGGTGTAACGTATTGGGTCGTAACGTCTGATACCGCTACTCCATTACTTGGGTAAGTAACTTGGATACGTGGAAGAGCTTTGCCGACTTCTACCTTAGCTGGTTGGTTTTCCCAACTTAAGCCATTGTTGCCGTCTGCTGTCACATAGTCACTCAAGTTATCATTAGTAATATCTTGACCATTGCTTCTCACGACAGCTTTGGCGCTTGGTTGCGCTAAAGTAGTGAAGGTGAAGTTGACCTCTTGCTCATTCGTCTGACCTGCTAGGCGCACTAGAAGGGTTTCTGTTCGTGTGCCTGCCTCTGCCGTTTTTCTAGTCGCATCTTGGTTCTTCCAGCGGCCTGTTGCGCCTGTGAAGTCCGTAGCTGCGTCTGAACGACGGAGTAACTTAGCTAGAGTGGCTTCGTTCAAGTTATCCAACTCAGTAAGAGTGCCTGTTCCCTTCATGGTTTGGATGCTGCCTTTAGCACTTAGAGTGATGAAGGTTGAAGCTTTGGCAGCACTTGCATCTGATTCAACGCGTTCAGTTGCTTCGGTTGGTTTGTAAACCGCTTTGGCTGTGATGTTGGCTGATGTTGGGATGTCTTGGGTCATCGTTACATCAACTGTCGTTAGATCACTGTAGCGAGTCGTACCAGCTTTCGGCACCTCTACAGAACCAATTTTCGTATCGCCGTTGTAGAGCTCAACAGTGGTTCCTGGTGTCGCATTCGCAATACGGATAGTTTTTCTTGTGCCGGCGCTTCCTGTCAAGTCAGTCGTAATACTTGGAGTCGCTGGTTTCGTCACAAAGGTGATTTCCTCTGTCTCTTCTGCCAGACTGTCCTCTTTCGGATTACCACCGTCTACTTGTGGGTAGTAAACTTTAACCTTGTTGGTCTTCTTACCAAGCCAGTCATCGTTGACTTTACCCCAAGTGCCTGAACCATATGCCGCATTACCTGTCTCATCTGTTTGCCATGTGTACTCTGTACCTTGTGGAAGGTCTGGTCCATTTTCTGCTTTCTTCACATAAGCGCTAGCTTCTGTTGAGGCAAAGGTTGAATCAATTGTACGGACTACTTCTGTTGCCTTGGCTACTGCATGATAAGTTGGAAGGGCTACGTCTAAGGTTTGAACCGTCTTACCTGCCGCATTGTCTGATGGGTATTCTACCTCGATATGGCCGACATGGCTTGCGGAAGCTGTTGCGATAGCTGGTTCTGTACCACCTTGCCAACGGACTGTTACGCCTGCTGGTTTAGCGACTGTTTGGTTGCCATCTTTGAAGACGACATACCTTTCTGCGTCACTTCCATGTGACAAGGTTCCTTGTTTATTGTTATAGCCGTTCGGACTAGCTAGAGCTACCGTTGGATAGACATGCACTGGAATCGTCACTTCTGTGCTACCTGATCCTGGAATGGTTACAGTCGCTTTGTAAGTCGCATCCCCTACACGGCTGTAGTCTGGAGTTTCCTTCCATTCTACTGTTGAGCCTGTTGGAAGAGCTGTATCGTCTTTGTATTGAAGTCGATCTGCCAATGCGTCTGTTGGCGTTGCTCCCTTAATCAAGTGGTAGTCTTTGGCTTTTAGACCATCTGTTACCTTCAAGCTTGTGCCGTAGTCTGATGCTGTTCGTTCAGCTGCTACGGTTGGTTTGTAGATACTACGTACCGCTATCGGCATATCCTTCGTCAAGCTCTTACCTGGTGCTAGGTTAATCGCTACTCCATCTTTGAGCGCAAAGTCACCATCTTTTGGTACATCTGTGCGTCCCAATTCAATTGGGTTAGCTGGATTGGTCATGTCATAGAGGGCTACCGTGGTACCACTATTCACGCCATTCACTGTAACGCTGCCTGCATCTTTCTTACCGACTGCACTTACAAGACTTGGAGTGCTTGGTTTGACA
>NZ_VMMZ01000058.1:0-9068 GCF_013277475.1 Streptococcus sp. k-628 | reverse complement strand
ATTTTCATTGAGTATAAGACAGTGTTTATGAATTCTTGCAAGAGGATTTGTATATCATCAGATAAACCATAGATTGTCAAGGCGCTTTCTATGGTTTGTTTGCTTGAGAGAAATAGTAAAAGGAGAAGAGAATGAAAGCATACACAGAGCGTGTGTTTGGAAATGTTGAGGGACAAGATGTCTTGGCCTATCGTTTTGAGACGGACGGTGGCTACCAACTTGAGGTCATGACTTATGGTGCGACCATTTTGCGTTATGTCACACCTGACAAAGATGGAAATTTTGCCAATGTTATCTTGGGATTTGATGACTTTGATAGTTATGTAGGCAATAGTCCCAAGCATGGGGCTAGCGTAGGGCCTGTGGCCGGCCGTATTGCAGGTGCGACCTTTGAGCTGAATAACAAGACCTATGACCTTGAGGTTAATAATGCTAGCAACTGTAACCATAGTGGTTCAACTGGTTGGGATTCGAGCTTGTTTGAACTAGCCGAAGTGAGCGACCATGGCTTGACCCTCTACACAGAGCGTATAGATGGGACAGGAGGATTTCCTGGAAATCTCAAGATTTGGATCAGTTACCACTTGGAAGAAACTGGTGCCTACGAAATCAGCTACAAGGTAACGACCGATCAGGATACGCTGGTTAATCCAACCAACCACAGCTATTTCAACTTGTCTGGTGATTTCACGCAGACGATTGACCGCCATGTCTTCCAGCTAAATACAGAGGGGATTTACCCAATCGCTCCCGACGGTGTTCCTGCCAAAACTCCAGATGCTAATCGTGATGTGGTTAAACACATCTACAATGGTGCCTTATTGAAAGACATCTTTGCAGAAGAAGATGAGCAAATCCAGCTGGTATCAGGTTTGGATCACCCATTTGCTCTTCCTGTGGGTCATGATAATGCTGGTTTCCTTTATGACCAAAATTCAGGTCGCTTCCTGCTCTTTAAGACAGAGGCTCCTTGCTTTGTGGTCTACACAGCAAACTTTGTGGATGAAAGTGTCATCATAGGAGGTCAGCCAATGCTACAGCACAATGGGATTGCCCTTGAAGCGCAGGCTTTACCAGATGCCATTCACAGTGATCTTAAAGACCAAGTCATCCTTAAAGCTGGTCAAACCTTCACAAGTAAGACACGTTATGAACTTGTTGTGAAATAAAGAATCATTGCGCCTACTTTTGGGATTTAGGAATAGGTAAGCAAAGACAAATAGTAGGAAAATATGATATAATTAAACGTTGAAAGGTATCTGTTAAGATAATATTCAAACTACAATAAGGAGTAAGAAAGAAAATGAAGAAAATTGTATTTGCTAGTGCCTTGGCCTTGACCTTGGCAGGAGCAGTTTTGACAAATGATGTTTTTGCGAACGACAGACTGGTTGCAACACAATCTGCTGATGGCAATGTATTGACCTCAGAGGTGCTAAAACCTTCTAGTGGCAATGTTTTGGTTGGAATCAAGGGAGAATTTTTGCCTCCTCATCAACAATCTATTTTAGATGCTATCAATAAAATTCGTAAAGAAGCAGCCGACGAAGGTTTGGTAGATAAGTATGTTCCTGTCAAATGGTCAGTTGACCATGAGAAAACGGCTTTTGTACGCGCTGCTGAGGTATCTGTTGCGCTGAAGGCTGAACGTCTTTCCAGCAAAAACAACTGGACTGCCTTTCCATCTGGTAATAGCCTAAGTGGAGAAGCTTTAGATTTGAATCCTGATGGATTTCTAAAAGCAATTGAAAACTGGCATGCTGAAAAGGCGAACTATGTGGCGAAAAAGAAAGATAAAACATCAAAAGAATTTTCATCTTATTATGAGAACTTGATTAACCCTAAATTTACCCATGTGGGTCTTGCTGCTTTTAAAAATGCAGCTAATCCTCAGAAAGCAGCAACCGTTGCTTTGGCTCTAGGAACTACGACTTCTTCAGAGGAATTGGCTGGTGGATATGGTTCTGCTGTTCAGTACACAGAAGTGACTGCTTCAAACCTTTCAACAGTTAAAAGTAAAGCTATAGTTGTAGAAACACCGCTGAAAGATTTCAGAAAATCTACGTCTGATCAGTCTGGCTGGGTGCAGTCTAATGGCAAGTGGTATTTTTATGAGTCTGGTGATGTGAAGACAGGCTGGTTGAAAACAGGTGGTCAATGGTACTACTTGAATGATCTAGGTGTTATGCAGACTGGATTTGTAGAAGTTGATGGATCGGTGTATTATCTAAGTAACTCAGGTGCTATGTTTACAGGCTGGGGAACAGATGGTAGCAGATGGTTCTACTTTGATGGCTCAGGAGCTATGAAAACAGGTTGGTACAAGGAAAATGGTACCTGGTATTACCTTGATGAAGAAGGGATCATGAAGACGGGTTGGTTTAAAGTAGGTCAACACTGGTACTATGCAAATGGTTCAGGCGCTTTGGCTGTTAACACAACAACACCAGATGGTTACCGTGTCAATGCTAATGGTGAATGGGTAAGCTAGGATGAACATGCCGACTGAGAGGTAAGTTATCCGTCTCACTAGCAACAAGAATGAACGATAAGAAAGAGGTTGATGGCGAACATTGACCTCTTTTTTGGAGTGTCTCGAGTCAGTTGCTACTTACTGAAAATAAGAACGAGTCATCATCCATCGCAAATATGCAAGACTATTCCTAATTCAGAAATCAACCTTTTGATATATGGTAATGTGAGTTTTATCTGCAATCGAAAAGCAAATACACACCTTGTCTTTGAAGTCAAGTGAGTATAAAAGAGAAACTCTAAGGGAGAGAATGTAAAGAAATACAAAAGTTTTCAAAACGATTTTCATAAAAACTTTGATAAAACAAATAAAATTCCGAACAAAAATGTAACAAAAATTTAATATAAAACACTTGACAAAGATTTGTGGGGGGGGGTATACTTAATATAAGTATAGTCTAAAAATGATTATCAGAAAAGAGGTAAATTTAGATGAATAAGAAAAAAATGATTTTAACAAGTCTAGCCAGTGTCGCTATCTTAGGAGCTGGTTTTGTTGCGTCTCCACCAGTAACTGTGAAAGCGGAGGTGGCATCTACAGCATCTGCTTCATCTACCGTAGAACAGGCAAAGAGCAAGGTTGCTGAGGCAGAAAAAAATGTGGCCGAAGCTCAGAAAAATTACGATGAAGCTCAGAAAAAAGCCGAAGAAAAGGCAAATGCCGTTAGAAAAATAGATGAAGAACGGCAAATAATTAATGGAGAGCTGCAGAAAGCTTATCTTGAACTAAGACAAGCACAAGAAGAAAAAAATAAATATCCAAACCAACCGGAATACACTAAAAAATTTAATGAAGCGAATAAAAAAGTAGATGAAACAACAACAAAACAGAAAGCTAAGGATGAAGAATATACAAAAAAAATGTATGAGTCTATTCCTGAAGTCACTCCTCTGTTGAAAGAATTAAATATCGAAAAAAACAAACTCGAAGTTGCCAAGCGACAACTTGAGGCGGCTGAAAAGGCTGAGAAAGAAGCCGAAGTAGCTGCTCAAAAAGAATTCTTATCTAATTTTGATAAAGCTTTAGAAACTACAGTTAAAGAATTAGAAGAAGATTTAAAAAATGCAAAAAATGATCCAGAATTAGAAAAACAAATTCAAGGGTTTATTGATGAATTAAAAAAACGAGCTGCAGATAAGAAGGCTGATTATGAAAAACGCTTCAAAGAAGGTCTAACTGCAGAAGACGCTGAAAAAGAAATAGAAGAAAAAGCTAAAGAAGAGGAAGTTGCAGAAGAAAAAGAAGCTAAGGAAGAAGCAGCTGCCCAAAAAGAATTTTTAGCTAATTACGATAAAGCTTTAGAAGCTACAATTAAAGAGCTAGAAAAAGCTGATACGAAAAATAATCCAGAACTAGAAGCACAAAAACAAAAAACGATTGAAGCATTAAAGAAAGAAGCAGCTGAAACGAGAGCTAAAATTGTAGAAGGTTTCAAAAATGGATTAACTGCTGAAGATGCTGAAGAAGCAATAGATGAAGCTAATAAAAAAGCTGCAGAAGAAGATAAAGCTAAAGAAAAACCAGCTCCAGCTCCTCAACCAGAGAAAACAGACGATCAAAGAGCTGAGGAAGACTATGCTCGTAAATCGGAAGAAGCATATAACCGCTTGATTCAACAGCAACCGCCAAAAACTGAAACTCCAGCACAACCTTCTGTTCCTGCAAGACCATCTAATCCGACATATGTCCCTTCATACTCATCATATGTTCCATCATACAGCTCATATTCTGTAGTAAAACCAGCACAACCAGCCACTCCAAAAACAGGTTGGAAACAAGAAAACGGTATGTGGTACTTCTACAATACTGATGGTTCAATGGCGAAAGGATGGCTACAAGACAACGGTTCATGGTACTACCTCAACGCTAGTGGTGCTATGGTAACAGGTTGGCTCCAAAACAATGGCTCATGGTACTACCTCAACGCTAATGGTGCTATGGCGACAGGATGGCTCCAATACAATGGTTCATGGTACTACCTCAACGCTAACGGCGCTATGGCAACAGGTTGGGCTAAAGTCAACGGTTCATGGTACTACCTAAATGCTAACGGTTCAATGGCAACAGGTTGGCTTAAAGATGGAGGTACTTGGTACTATCTTGAAGCGTCAGGTGCTATGAAAGCAAGCCAATGGTTCAAAGTATCAGATAAATGGTACTATGTCAATGGCTCAGGTGCCCTTGCAGTCAACACAACTGTAGATGGCTATAGAGTCAATGCCAATGGTGAATGGGTAAACTAAACCTAATATAACTAGTTAATACTGACTTCCTGTAAGAACTCTTTAAAGTATTCCCTACAAATACCATATCCTTTCAGTAGATAATATACTCTTGTAGGAAGTTTAGATTAAAAAATAACTCTGTAATCTCTAGCCTGATCTATGGCGCTAGAGACTACGGAGTTTTTTGATTGGTAAAGAATGGCGGCACTCAAGAGACTCTTAGTTTGCTATTTGATTTGAAAATTACAAATTCTTTCTCTTCTTGGCATTCTTGGTCAGGGAAACCTGGTAAGTATCCTGTTCTTTAGTGAGGTAATTGATGACTTGAAAATCATCGGTTTGAGCCTTGAAATCCACTTCGTAGACAGTGGTGACTTGTTCTCCATCATTGCTGGTATCAATCGAGATGAGGTCTAACTCAGTACAGAATTGTGCCAGTCCAGATTGGATAGTTTGAAGTTTCTCTTCTTGGTTCGCAATTGTGATGGTTAATAGTCTGCGACGTTGGTGGTTGCTCTTGCTTTGTTGTTTCTCTAAAAGAAGCCATACCGTTAAGATAAAGATAGTGAAGAGAACAGCTAAGGTTAGGTAGCCTGTCCCTGCCGCCAGCCCGATAATCATGGCAAGAAAGATAGCAATTAGTTCCCGTGAGCCACTGGTGGCTGAACGGAAACGAATAAGGCTAAAGGTTCCTGCAACGGCGATAGAGGTTCCTAAGCTGCCATTTACCAGAAAGATGACCAAGGTCATCAAGCAGGGGAGTAGGGTCAAACTAACAGCAAATTCCCGTGTATAGAGGGTACGGTGTTTGTAGGCCCATGTCAGCGCCAAACCTAAGAACAGGCTGACTAAGAGAGCTAGAAAGAGCTGGATAGGATTGGCAGTAGCAGTTGTGTCGTTGAAAATAGAATTAAAAAGATTAGACATAAGTAGTACCTACACTTTCTGTGCTTGGTCGTGGGCTATAGTCCAGCCCTTGAGACTTGTGGTAGGCGCAGCTGTATTTTGAAAATTTCTGCTCTACCAGTCCATATTGGTCGAGAATATCTTGTAGCCATTGGGGTTTTCTACCAGGTGCTTTAATTTCCATGATGACAATGTCCTCGTTTAGTAGAGGGAAACCGTCCTTTCCTGAAAATAAACTGACATTCTCATCACGATAGGTTAGATTTTGGTCAATGGTGACACGAATTTTATTGTAGGGAAATCCGCTAATTTCTTTCTTTTCCTTGAGAGAAAAGCGGTCGTAGTAGATATACATACGAGGGATGATGGCTTGCTGGTATTCTTCTTGGAGTTGCTGGATTTTTTCAATCATCATTTGGTCCTTGATGCTGCTATCCAGCTGTCCTTTGGTCATAAACTGGGTGATAGACTGGGGAGTTGACAAGAGACGATATTTTCGTCCGACACCAGTACTGTCCTTGGATTTGATTTCTAAAAATACCTGACTATCAGGCTGGACTTGACTGAGATAGGTTCGCATCCGAATCTTTTCTTTACGCTTAGTACCTTGGCTATCATCCTGAATCATATCAAATTGCTCTGTATCAAAGTAGATATTAGAAATGGTAGATGTTGGATAGTCATCCTCGACGAGGTATGTTTTTAAGTCTTCTATTAAATTAGCCAAGTCAGTCTTGGTAACGACATATTTGGTTTCAATTCGTTTAAAGCTTGTTTCAATTGGTTTCATAAATCCTGTCTCCTTGATCAAACTGTTTCAGCACTCTATCTTATTAGAAGATATATGTGTCTGGGCAAGTTGAACTTGCTTGTGACTAGTCTAGGGAACTTTCCTAAAACTTTTGTTAAAGATAACTTAACTGAAACTGAACTTAAGAAAACTTTCAGAAAAAAGTTTAGATTTTTTTCAGACTTCCCCTGTAAACTAAGCTCAAGCTAAATGAAGGCGAGGAAAAAAGTATGAAATCAAAAAAATGGACTCTAATCTTAACCAGTTTAACAGCTTTGACTTTGATGACAGCTTGTGGGCAGTCAACGACCAAGTCAAGTACAACTGCAGCGGCAGATACCACTGCCATTACAACTTCAGCTAAAAATAGTCAATCTTCTTATTTTACAGAAAAGGACTACGACACTTCTTATGATGAAAATACAGCCTCTAAGATTGAATTGTCAGGCTCATCTGCAAGTGTCTCTGGAGACGGTGTGACAGTTTCTGGCTCAACAGTGACTATCTCAAAAGCAGGTACCTATGTCATTTCTGGTCAGTCTGACGGAGTGCAAATTAAAATTGCAGCTGATAAGTCTGATGATGTGAAACTTGTTCTCAAAGGCGCAACCATGACCAATACAGATGCGGCTATTTCGGCTACAAGCGCAGGTCATGTCTACCTCACTCTAGCAGAGGGAACCACCAACAGTCTGTCCGACTCAAGCTCTAATAGTGATGAAAAGGCAAATGCCGCTCTCTTCTCTAAGGTTGATTTGACCATCAATGGCTCAGGAACTCTCAATGTAGATGGCAAGAAAAGCAATGCTATCAAGGCTAACGACACCCTCCACATCACAGGTGGAACCTTTAACATCACATCAGTTGGCGATGCCTTTAATGTCAATGATGAACTTAATGTCACTGGTGCGACCATGACGATCGATGCTAAGGAAGATGGTGTCAAAGTTGACAATGATGACGATATGACTGTCGGAAATATGTATTTGGCGAACAATACCATAACAGTCACAGCAGGCGATGATGGTATTCACGCTTCTGGAAATCTAGTGATTGATAGTGGTACTTACACCGTCAAGAATTCCACAGAAGGAATTGAAGGGAAAGCCATTACGATCAATGGTGGCGATATCAATGTCTACTCGACAGATGATGGAGTCAATGCAGCTAATAAAAATGCCCAGCAAAGCGACATTTACTTTACCATGACAGGTGGCAATCTAACTGTAGAAGTCGGTCAAGGGGACACAGACCCAATTGACTCAAACGGGAATATCACGGTCACAGGCGGAACCATTAAATTGATAGGACAATCAGGCTTTGACTTTGATGGAACAGCAACCTACACAGGTGGGGATATCTACATCAACGGCGAAAAACAAACAGATATTGTCAATTCTATGCCTGGAGGTGGCGGTCCAGCCCCTGACGGACGAGGATAAACAAAAACGAGGCTGGGCAAGAAGTCTTTGAAATCAGAAAAACGCATAGTATCAGGTCTTGAGAAACCTTGGTACTATGTGTTTTATTGTGGGGAGATTTACTTCATTTTCTCTTGAAGTCGACTTTTTGCCCAACATCGTTTGGTCCTACTATTTGAGTTGTTCTACTTGACTCCAAGTAAAAAAGGAGTATAATGTTGTAATAAATAAGGTTACAACAAAAAGAACAAAGGAGAAATAGATGACCTACGCATACAATAGTAAGATTTATTTGGCAGAAGCCGTTTTAAATGTAAAGGATTTGGCAAGTCAAACAGCCTTCTATCATCAGATTCTAGGCTTGGAGATTCTTTCTCAGACAGAATCTGAAAGTATCTTAGGAGCTGGTGGAAAGGCTTTGGTTCATTTACTGAAAACAGACAGGCTAGAGGAGGTGCAAGATCACTATGGTCTCTATCATCTAGCTATCCTTTTACCAAGTCGTGAGGAATTGGCAAATCTGTTTAAGCATATAGCAGAGCTGCAAATTCAGCTAGTCGGTGGGGCGGATCATGGCTACAGTGAAGCAATCTATCTGGAAGATTTAGAAGGGAACGGGATTGAAATTTATCGGGATAAGTCTGTAGAGGACTGGGATATTCGTGAGGATGGGCGCATTGTCGGAGTGACCGAAGCCTTATCTGCTCAAGAAATATATGAGATGGGACGTAAAGTAGAACCTTTTGAGATAGCTTCTACTACGCGCATGGGGCATATTCATCTTTCAGTCAAGGATAGTCAAGTAGCAAGCCAGTTTTATCAAAAGGTTTTAGGACTAGAGGATAAATTTAGTCTACCTAGTGCTAGTTGGATTGCGTCTGGGGATTATCATCATCATTTAGCGGTCAACGAGTGGGGAGGAAAAAGGCTAGCCAGACGTGAACAAGGTTTACCCGGATTGGCCTACTATGTCATTGAAGTCGCAAGCAAAGAAGAACTTCTAGCAATTGCCGAAAGAGGACAGGAAGTTGAGGCGCCTATCAAGTGGCTGACATCAACTCAGTTAGAAGTGACAGACCCAGATGGAATCGTGACGCGTATCCGCTTAGCTAGATAGGATGTGATAAAGACCAGCATCTCATACTCAATGAAAATCAAAGAGCAAACTAGGAAACTAGCCGCAGGCTGCTCAA
>NZ_VMMZ01000057.1:0-21688 GCF_013277475.1 Streptococcus sp. k-628 | reverse complement strand
ATTCTTATACTCAATGAAAATCAAAAAGCAAACTAGGAAGCTAGCCGCAGATTGCTAAAAGCACTGCTTTTAGGTTATAGATAGAACTGACGAAATCAGCTCAAAACACTGTTTTGAGGTTGCAGATGGAAGCTGACGTGGTTTGAAGAGATTTTCGAAGAGTATTATTTTCCTTCTTTATCAGGAAAGATAAATCCAATACCTACACAAGCCAGCACACCTGCTCCAATGACCAAGCCACTTGAAATTGGCAACAGATCCAAAATTGCATTTGCGATGATAAAGGCAATAATGAAACACATCAGACTAGCCTTGTAATCCTTTTTTAAAAGATTCTCTAGAGTGAAAAATAGGAACAAGCCTACCGGAATCAATGACCAGAGGTTAACATCTAAACTTGGCCAGCCAACAGAACCAAAATACACTACTGTCGCTGCTGCTAGTAAAAATACAATCCCCAATAATTTTTTCATTTCTTTATCTCCAATTTCTTTTCAGAAACTTGAACCATCTGGTATTGACGCCTCACGTCCCTTACAAAAATCATTATAGCAGAGGAATTTATCAAGAACAAGTTCGTTTGTCTATCTGGTCTCTATATCGGTCTAAGTGGTTAAATAATGGCGATAAAATAAGGAAGCAGGTGAAAAACTTCCTTCCAAATAAAAAGGAATTAAGCAACCAAACGCTACTTAATTCCTTGAAATTATCTCATCACCTCTATTAGCCTTTAAATTTTGATAGACTCTATTTTCTAATCAATGTGACCAATATTGTCAATACTAACCCTTTCAATCAATTCATTAGTTGTCGAAACTAAGTCTATTAATAACTCCAAATAGTATCAATAGTAAAGTAAACTAAATAATTGAGTTATAAATGGCTATTTTCACAAAGCTGTTTCACCACACTATCTCAGTACATAAACCATTTTTTCATCTATAGCTTTTGTCTTCATCTTAATCTTTTTTCTTCAATCCAAGAAATGCGCCTACGGTAAACAATATTCCAGCAACGAATAATGTAAAGACTCCGCTAACTGTTCCGGTTTTTGGTGACTTATTAAGATTGTTAGTAGTTAATTTGCTATCGATATTGGTGTCTTTATTGGCTATGTTCTCTGGTTCATTAGGATAAACTTCAGTCTTATTTTCAAAGTTTTTATCATTTCTACCAGGAACTGTAGCTTTGACATCCTTAGTTAAATCAGATCTTTGACTTTCATCTAATTGACTATAATTTACTTGTACAGGAACTGTAGCTGTGACATCCTCAGTTGAATCAGATTTGTGTGAATGATTTTCTCTTTGGAAATCCTCTTTTCTGTGACTTTCATCTAATTGATTATGATTTACTTGTACAGGAACTGTAGCTTTGACACCTTCAGTTGAATCAGATTTATGGGAATGATTTTCCCTTTGTAAATCCTCTTTTCTGTGACTTTCATCTAATTGATTATGATTTACTTGCACCTTATTTTTCTTTTTGGATACATCAAAAGTAGGTTTATTTTCTTCCTCCTTTTTCTCCTCTATTTTCTTGAATACAGGTTTTATAAAGGTATCTTTTGATAAATTAAGAACATAGCCAGCATCTTTTTTCCCTTCGAAACCAGAAATTTCCCAGCCATCAAATTGATAGCCTTTTTCTAATTTACCCTTATAGACAGGTAAAATGAAATCTTCTTCCGACACTATCTTAGAACTCATTTCTTTTCCATTTTGCATGGTCACAGTTACCGTATGAGGTTTTAGTTCTCTTACCTCTCCCGTATCTTTGTTTAAAATGAATTCTTTTACAGTTGTATTTCTTGCAAAATCTTTTACAAGAATCTTAATGTTTAGTGTCTTATCTGTTAGTTGTTTAATATCATCAAATGATGTGTATTCTTTTCCATTTACATAAATATGTTTGTCTTGAATCTCACCATTGAATCCATTATCTCTTTTATCATTGATATTAAAGACTACAGATTTTCCATCAGCATATTCGATACTTGTATTTCCCTTGGGATCAATGTTTACTTCTGGTTTAACATTATCATATAAAAATTGATAGTGTACTCCAACCGCTTTCGCATTCAAATTGCTATAGCCAGTTTGAAGATAAACATTTCCATCCATATCTGTTACCTTATCTGGAAATCCGTTTGCTTTATAATCTTTCATCCCCCAGTCCATGATGTCACCGTCTTTAACATTAAGCTTAACGTTAAAATCTCTAGTGTTATCAATGTGTAAATCTCCGTAGATTAAATAATTATCTACAACCGATTCATTAACTCTCAATTCCCAGTTAAAACCACCCTTATCAGAAATCTTACCTCTTAAATAAAATTCTGGATTTCGTACATAAATTTTATTAGATTTAGATGGATTAAAGTAGTTCTTATCCATTGAAAGGTTTACTGGTTTGGTATCAATAAATAACATGGAGCCATCTTCTTTTATAGCTTCTACATTAGAATATTCCTCCCCATGATACTCTTTATTATCTTTACCAAATAATACAAGTTTAGAGGAATCTGTCACAAGATTTCCATCTTTATCGATTGCCTCCCCTTTATCATTCATGTTAAAGGCAAACACTTGATATCTTACAATGTTAAAGCCATCCAAAGCCGACATTAATACTGATTGAGTGCTTCTTCCATCTTTAACATTTCTACTATCAGCATAAATTATTTTTTCTGAAAGGACTCTTAGATTAGGATTGGCCTTTTGTATTTTTGCTATATCTTCATTGCTATAGACTCCATTTCCTTCTAACATATCCGTTTTTCCAGGATTATAGGTAGTCACTTTTAGTGCATAGCCTTTTCTCAGAATGATATTATCCTTTAATAGATATTGTTGTTTTTCTGAATCAGAATAGATTTTACCAGATTCCATTTCAGTTAAATTGTTTGGTTTGTTTTTTGAAAGATCACCTTCTCCTAATTCTATTACATTCCCATAACTTGATGCATAGGGATATTCTGTTTTAGTTTCCCTATTTTTTTCAGGCATTCTAATTTTAGTTTTAGCTTTTGTTTTACCCTTATCTTTTACAAGGATATTCATATCACCCGTAAAGGATAGACCATCGACTACATCATTTGTATTTGCAAATAAGTCAAAGGTTAGAGTTTTAGTTTGTGGGTCGTATTTACTTGCCTTAATTTCTATTAATTTGAAGCCATTGCCATAGTAAGCCTTAGCATTTTTGGATACATTACTTACTTTTCCAAGAATTTCAAAATGTCCATCCTTTGATGGGCTTAATACACCACCAAGCTTTGATTTAACATCATCAAGTTTCTCAGTCTCATATTCTAGAGCACTTCCATCCACATAGGCAGTTATATTTCCCTTAGTATCATATTGATAATCAAGCTCTACTTTTCTTTTTCCGCCATTTACAAAGTCTTCTTCTTCCTTATATTTCTTTTTAATGAGTTTCTTTAGGTCTTTATTTTCAAAGTTTCTTACAGTAGAGATTTCTTTGTCTAACTCTAGAGTTGAAGGTCCCTCTATAGGTTTTTCTTCAACAGTCTCTTTCTTTTCTTCTACGTTATTTGAGGCTTCTGGACTTTGGGCATTTTTAAGTTTATCTTCAGAAATTTCCCCTAGTTTTTTGTAAGAAGAAGCATCTTTGTCAGGATCTACTAGGTAATAAGAAATCATTCCATTTTTGTCAGCCTTATCAGCAAATTTAATTCTATGGATTTTGGTAAAGTTGCTTGCGCCATCTAGGGCGATTACTTCGATGATTTTTCCTCTTAAATTTCCTGCTCCGCTAATTTCGTAGATGGTATTTCCGTCTTTGTCAAGTTTCCTATTTCTTCCTTCACCCTCTCCGGCGTAAGTTACATCAAGATTTTTCTCAACATCTCCATACTTATCGACAAGAGCTGCACCTGCATACCATACTTCGTTGGCTACTTCTTCAAATTTCTCAGGATGTTCTTTTTGGTCTCTAGCAAACAAGGTTTCGTGTTTGTACTCATCCTTTACCTTGTGGTAGGTATCTTTTGCAATCAATTTAATTTTATCTGGATTAGAAAAATCAATTGAAATAATTCTTGGAGCTGTATTATCAATTTTTACTGGTATATAAGAAACCTGCCATGGATAATCCTTGGTTAATCTATATTTGAATTTATAGAAATATTGACCTTCCGCAATCGGTTCAAATTGACCTCTTATCCTAGTAGCAGGATCTTGATTATCCTTACTTTCTGGTGCATTTTCTTCTCTACCTCTAGGATTATAGATGAGTCCATCCCACTTCAAGTCACCCCAAACTTTTAGTTTAGATGATTTGATTCCCTTTGCATCATTGCTTTTAGAATTTAAAATTCCTCTAATAAAGTGTTCTCTCGAAATGACTTTTAAGTCTCTTTGATTTTCTCCCTCTTTATTTATATTTACTATTGAAATCAATCCTTCTTCTGCACTTCTTAATACAAGTGGAGAAGGTGTTAATCCTCTTTCTAGTGAAACACTTTGTGGTTCTCCCTTTGAGTCAAGTGGATATACCCTAGCAACATTAGATCCACTAGTGGATTCTGCATGAATACCTTGGTTGTTAAAGGCAAATAAGTCTGGGTCTTGGTCTAGTGATGTAATATTTTTATCTTTTCTGTTTTGAATAATAGCTGCTGGATTAAATTTATCTATACCATGTTCTCCACCAATACCCTTGTTCAAGGTTCCAGGAATTTTCGGTTTACCATCATCATCATAACCTTCCATTGTTTTTGATTTTGATCCTTCTTCCCAAGCCCATTTATCAAGGATTGGTTCGTGGTTCCAATTCCCAGCAAATCCCATTAGAGGCATCGACAAAGAAGGTTGGAAGTTTATTTTCTTCCCGTTAGAGTTTAGAGCTTCCATTTCTTCCACTGACTCAAAATGAATAAATGATTCTACAAATTTATTTTTGTCTTTAGCCTCTCCAACATTTATAACCGCATTCAAATCAAAGCTAGAATTTGCGCCTATAGTGAAAGTATCATGCTCAAATGTGATATTTGCTCCTTTGATTTTTTCTGGATGGATTTCTGGAACAATTTGCTTCCCATCTGGAGATTTTTCATCTTTATATGTTTCATCCAGTTTTAATCTGTCAGTTAGAGAATCTGTAGTTATCGCTGATGCTGAAACTTTAAAGGTTAAAGGTCTGTCTGATGTATTGTGAAGCTTAACTGTAAAATATTTTTCTTCTCCTTTTATTTCTTTAAGAGAAATAGAACCATAAGAGTTTACCAAACCTTTAGAATCCTTGTTTTTGAAAGTCGCTACAACTTCATTTCTCAAAGCATTGGCAACATTAATTAGCCCTGCTCCCTGTTGTCTAGGTGATGCAAAGTATTGGCTTTTTTCTTTCCAAGACGTTGCATCCATCATCGGTCGCGCAGTATTTTGTAAAGCAATTTTTGTAAGACTTGTAAGGTCTATTTTGTCATCTCCCTCAAGATTTTTCAATACAGGTCTTTCAAGCATTTCCTTTAACTTCGGTCTAATCAAAACAGTAGAAGCTGCTACGATTGGAGTTGCCATACTAGTTCCTGACATATAGCCATAAGTTGATTTCCCATTAATGACATTGAGAGTAGATTTAATGTTTTTACCAGGTGCCGAAACATCGGGTTTTAAAAGTAAATCTATTCTTGGCCCCCAAGATGTGGATCCTGCTGGAACGATGATATCTTCTTTATAGAGTTCTTTGTCTGTGTCAGGTGCAAACTTAAAGTCAATCTCTTTTTCGTCACCTACATTCGGTTTGTTGGAATTAAAACTTTCCATATCAATTGGATAGTATTGCTCCAATTTATCTTTAAAATCTTCTTTATTATTTCTTTTGACTTCAGTTTTTTTATCAGGATTAATCATGTTCCATAGCTTTACACCATCATCTCCTGAAATTGAAAACACTTGACTTTTAGTACCTTCATCCGCTTCATATCCCATAGCTGGAAGCTCTGTCCAATTATCTCTATTGTAGTAATTTACAGTATTTACAACCATAATGGCGCGTGCACCCTTATCCGTAGCTTTTTTAAAAGCATTTTTTAAATCCTTTGTATAAATTCTATCCATTACTGCAATTTTGCCCTTAAGATCCAAACCTATCAACTCTTGGTCTTGGCCTTTGCCTATATATACAAATTTCAATTTATCAGGAGCTTTTGAACCATCTTCATTTGTTGTGATTTTATTCTTATCGAAAAAGGCTCCTATATTTCTGTATTTAAAACTTTTTCCACCTATGTTAACTTTATCAAACTCAACTGTTTGATTTTTAGCAGATGCAACCGCTATCGCATCTTCATGTGCTGCTGTTCGCGTTACATTTCCAGTGTCGGTCATTTTCAGATGATTATTTGCTACTAAATCCCATGAAGAACTTGAAGCAGAAGTCGCATAGTTACCCGTAGCGACAACCATTGGAATGCCTGCTTTTCTTAATGCTCTAATAGCTTGCCAATATTTCTCACCTACAAGACCTGTTCCTGTAAAACCAGATGATACCGAAACAACATCAACGTTGTGTTTGATGGAATCTTCAATAGCATGAAACATTGTTTCATCCCCTGCGAACCCAGATCCTGCGTCAGAGTACATTTTATAAGAGAAGATCTGTGCATTAGGTGCAATTCCATCTATGCCATTAAAGTTCTTGATGTCTTTTTCAGTATCATTTCCAGCAAGAATCCCTGCAATATGCATCCCATGGGGATCAAAATAATCACTTCCATCATCAGCTCTTTCTACGGTAATTTTACCACCATTATAATAATTAAAAGCATGAGGAATTTTATCACTCAACCAATAATTTTTATCAGTGCCTTTTAAGTCTTCTTTTTTAAATCTCATTGAGGCTTTGGCATCATCATCGATTCTCATAGCCTTATGCCTATAATCTGTCCCGGTATCGATATTTGAAATGACCATACCTCTACCATCAAAGTTTTTCCCAAATTGAGCATTAATGGCCTTTAGGTAATCGATAGCCTCCTCAACTCCAATTTCCTTTCGGGCATGATTCATCATGGGTTGGAGTTTTTGTGACCGTTCAACCGATGAAATACCTTCTATTAGTTTAATTTTATCCAGATTATCTGGAGTTGTTTCTATTGAAACACCATTAAAAATCGTATTATAGGTATATAAAACGTTTGTATCCTTAAGATTGGATAATTCCTTGATTGCTTTTTCTCCAGATTCTTTATCTTTAAATTCAGCAATATAGACAAGTTTATCCTCTTTTTTGGGACTTTCTGGGTCTTTACTTGCAGACGAGTCCGCTTTATCTTCTTTGGATTGATTGGAATCTTCTTTGATTTTTTCTTCTTCATTGCTAGTTTTGTTATCTATCACAGATTCTTTACTAACAACTTCTTTTTCCTCAATAACCGTTGTTTTCTTTTCTTCAGTATCCTTTGAAGTTTCTATAGCATTATGAATATCTTCATGTTTCTCTTTATTTTCTGTTTCCTTATCTACTACTTCTTCTTTATCAGAGATAGTTAAAGCATCTTCAGAGTTAGATGTGTCTGCTAAGACTACCTCATTAGGGGCATAGGCTGCTAAAATAACTGCAGCTGTGGTTAATGACAATACTGTACTTTTTTTCATTTTAATTCCTTACATATTTATTTAACTTCCAATAGATAGAAAACTTTAACCTTGCTAGCCTTTGTTATAAAAAGTTTTACTAAGTATTATCTAGGAAATAGAGTAGTACATTTATATATAATTGTTAGCTCTCCATAAAAATAGTATATCATTTAAAAAATTTAAGTCAAGAAAAATTAAGGCTGGTTAATTTTATTTTTAACGCATGTTAATAAATGATGCAAAAGTTTCGTACTTAACGGGGATACATTATAAGCACATTCATACCATCAAAAATAGTAGCAATCAAATTGAACCACTACCAAAATCACAAAGTCAAACATCATTGATGAAATATCAGCGCTATTAAACAATATAAATAACCGCTAAGAATAAGGCTTAACGGTTATTTATACATATCTATTTTTTCAAATCTTCAGTCATATGTTCACCTGTGACCTAGGATTTACGAGTGCCTTGCTCTAGCAACTAATACTCAATGAAAATCAAAAAGCAAACTAGGAAACTAGCCGTAGGCTGNNACTGACGAAGTCAGTCACATATAAACGGCAAGGTGAAGCTGACTTTGTTTGAAGAGATTTTCGAAGAGTATAAATACTCACGTCCCTTACAAAAATTATTATAGCAGAGGAGTTTCTCAAGAACAAGTTCGTTTGCCTATCTGGTCTCTATATCGGTCTAAGTGGTCTGATTTTCTTTAAAAAGAAAAAGAAGACTGATGAGACTTCTTCACTTTGCCGATTGCAGGGATCGAACCTGTGACCTAGGCTTTACGAGTGCCTTGCTCTACCAACTGAGCTAAATCGGCTATTACACTTACAGTATAGCACTCTGAGAATAGATGTCAAGGAATTTTCATCTCTATTAGAAAAAGCCTGTCCTGAGACAAGGCTTTGATATTCTATTATTTACGAACCAGCACTTTCGTAAGAATTCAAGCCCCTGTCCCATAGTTTAAGGGAAATACCAAAAAAGACAAGGGAAATCAAAATCAAACCACCGATGTTAAAGAGTACATCCTTGTCCTGCAAGAAATAGCTGGCAGGATAGTAGGCCGTAAAGGCAAAAGGTACGATAAAGCTGATTAACCACCGAAGAAGAGAATTGTAAATCGAAATCGGGTACTTGGCAAAATCATTGAACATATAGAAGATGTAAATCATGGCGCCTGACTGTTTGGTCCAAAAAGCGATACTAGCTGTCGCGATTTTCAAGGAAGTATAAATCAAGGTCGCAAAAGGAATACAGACTAGGAAAAGCAGGAATTTTGGAAGAGTCCAAGCAATGCTGCTCATGGTTGTTCCCAATAAAATTCCACCGACCAAGAGTTCGCCCAAGGCATCAATCTGAAAGGTCTCAACCAAGATGTGAAAGAGAGGATTGATAGGACGAGTCAGATACTTGTCAAACTCTCCTTTTCGCACCAAGCGCTGTCCCAGTGCCCATAGATTGTCAAAAAAGAGATGGTCCAGTCCCTTGGGAATCAAGGAAAATCCATAGATAAAGGCAATCTCTTGAAAAGTCCAACCTTCTAAGGATGGAATGTGTTGAAAAATGACATTGAGAAACAAGAGATTCAAGCCTTGAGTCAAGAAAACTCCCAGCACACCAACCACAAAATCCACCTTATATTCCATGATTTGCTTGATGTATTGTCTAATAAAAATCAGATGCATGCGTTGATATTTTTTCATACTAACCTCCTTGAATGGTAATGAATGACTGGACTCGTTTCCAAATCAACTGAGACAAGCCCACCATCACTAAGAGCCAGAAAAACTGCAAAAGGAGTGCCTGAAGCATCTGACTGGCATCGTATTTCCCAACAATGATCATGACCGGAGTATAAATCAAGGATGAAAAAGGCAGGAAGGACAGAATATCTGAAACAACCTTTGGAAAGAAAGCCAAGGGAATCAAACTTCCAGACATAAAAGCCACTATGGAAGTCTTAAGTAGATTGGAACCCCATAGATTTTTAAACACAAAGGCAGAAAATCCAAAGCAGATATTAAAGAAAAAGTTAATCAGATAGGCTAGGGTTAAGCTAAAAAGATATAGTGCAGTTAATCCCAGCACTTCTACAATCTCTTGCCCAGATACGATTTTCATCAAGACAATGACACTTAAAAATGGAAGGCCAACAGAGATAAAAATCAACCACTTGGAGCCAAGCTCGGTAAAAAGATATGAGGCCGCAAAATGCACCGGTCTCAACAAGCGCATGATGATGGAACCATCCTTGACCTCCTCCCCAATCATAAAGGACGAATCGGATCGAGTCAGAAGATTTGTCACAAAACTCATGATGATGTAGAGGGTGATATCTGCCATACTAAAGCCCTGAATCAAGGACTCTTGTGAGGAATCAAAGACAGCCTTCCAGAGATAAAAGGCAACAAAAGCCCCCATGACATCGCCAATCCGATAGAGAATAAAGTTGACTCGATAGGTGATCAACTCCTGAACCCCTGCATTGATAAAGGGTTTATAACGTCTCCACAATTTGACCATCTTAGAGCTCCTTTCGGTAGAAGCGACGGATAATATCCTCAATATCCGTATCCACCATCTTCAAATCGCGGATTTCAAAATCAGACAGGGTTTGCTTGATAATGTCAGCTGACTGGTAGCGAGAACTATCAAATTCAATGTTGAGGCTGTTTCCTTGTCTATCAATGGTCATATCAGACAGACCTTCATAGTGAGAGACGAGATGACTTTGACCTGGTAGCAGTTCAAAGGAGAGCGTCTTCATCTTGCCAAAGGTTTCCTTGAGCTGGCTAACCGTCCCATCAAAAATCTCTTGGCCCTTATCAATCATGAAAATCCGATCACAGAGTTGCTCAATGTCGCTCAGGTCGTGAGTGGTCAAGAGAATGGTGGTTTCTTCCTCCTGATTAATCTGAGTAATAGCCCGACGAATGTTATCCTTGACCGAAACGTCCAAACCAATGGTCGGCTCATCTAAAAAGAGTACCTTGGGATTGTGAAGCAAGGAAGCTGCGATGTCTGCACGCATCCGTTGACCCAGTGAAAGAGTCCGCACGGGATCCTTGATAAAGTCCTTCAAATCCAAGACTTCATTCAAAAAGTCCATGCGCTTATGAAAGAGCGAGTCTGGCACATCATAAATCTCTTTTAAGACCGTGTAGGTCTCTTGCAGAGCCAAATCCCACCATAGCTGGGTGCGTTGTCCAAAGACTACACCAATATCCTTGACATAATCTTGGCGATTATCGTGGGGAATCTTGCCGTTAATCCGACAAAAACCAGATGTCGGTTTCAAAATCCCAGTCAGCATTTTAATGGTTGTCGACTTCCCAGCACCATTTGCCCCGATGAATCCTAAAATCTGCCCCTTGGGAACCTCAAAGGTCAAATCCTTGACCGCTTCAAAGGTCTGCTTTTCAGGATGAATAAAGGAGCGCAAAGCCCCCTTCAAGCCCGGTTCCTTAACTGTCTTCACAAAATTTTTCTGAAGATGTTCCACTTCTATCATTGCCATATCTATCTCCCTATGGTAAGGAATTGCAACATTGTCTTTTGACTACAAATATTCTAAATCCTTACTTTCTACACCTTCTACATTTTATTATTACAGAAAGCTTTATACCAACCTATTATAATCCAATAAAAACTAGAATGCAAGCGTTTGCCTAAAATTTGTGAAATTGAAATTTTTTCTCTTAAAATAATACTTTTAATCAAAAATTCTGTTTGATAGTTTAAATTACCAACCTACCATCCTTCCCTACTAAAACAGCCCTTGACTTTCTCGATCTTTTTTTGTAATGTATATGTAATACACTATCATTCCAAGGAGAAATGCCATGTCAACACTTAAACGAGACCGAGTTTATAACTTCCGCGTCAATACTCAACTATTTGAAGAAGCAAAAACCATCCTAGAAAGCCAAAACATCAGCCTTTCAGATGCCCTCAACCTCTTTGTAGAACAAATCGTCCTTGAAAAAGGTCTCCCAATTAAAACAGCCGACCAACTCAAAGCAGAAATCTTCCTAGGAGAACTCAAGGCAGAACTAGATAAAGGTTACCAAGACATCATCGAGGGGCGTCTCTACGACGCAGACGAGGTCTTTTCAAAGTATGGACTATAAAGTACGCTTTACAGAACAAGCCAGACAAGACTTAGACGATATTTTCATCTATTACTCCACAGACTTCAGTGAAAATATAGCCAAGAAAGTCATCACTCGCCTCCAACAAATCAGCAACCTACTCACCTTCTCACCAGAGGGCGGTATTAACTTTGTCCATAAAATTGGATACTCCCTCTATCTAGGAAAAACTCTCAGAATGATTGTCTCTAAACAATACCTACTCTTTTACCTCATTCATGAAAAAGAAGCCCATATCCTGAGAATTATCAACTCACGCACCGACTACCTAAACCAACTCGACCACCTCTTTCAACATATCCAAGACTGAGAAGTAATACTCAATGAAAATCAAAGAGAAAACTAGGAAGCTAGCCACAGATTGCTCAAAACACTGTTTTGAGGTTGTAGATGCAACTGATGGAGTCAGTATCCTATACGTACAGCAAGGTAAAGCTGACGTGGTTTGAAGAGATTTTCGAAGAGTATAAGCTCTCAGTCTTTTTATCTACTGTAAATCAATGGCATATAAAAAAACATAAACAAGGATTTTTTAAAACTCCCAATCCTCTAACATATCGAGGAGCTCCCCAACGTTCTACTCATGCACAAGCTCACGTTTGTAGAGAGCAGCAATCAAAGCATGGAAACCATTCTCTTTTTAGACTCAAAATGACGAAATTGTGGAACCTCTACAGGTACAATAACTTTTAACATTATAGTTGATTGAATCTGGAATAGTCCGCCGAGTTTTCTAAAACATTATTAGAAATTGGTTTAAATCCCCCAATCAATTTATCCATTTTTTATCTCATTTCACTATACAATAAGTGAGACCGAAAAAGTCTTTAAAATTAAAAAACGCATAATATCAGGTCTTGAAAACTTGATACTATGCGTTTTATTGTGGCTTCATTTTATCCTGAAATGAAGTTTTTGCCCATCCTCATTAAGGACAATCTGTTCATTGCAAACAAATTATACCCATTAGAAAGATTAGTCTTCTTTTTTCTTGCGAGCAAGAAGTCCAAATCCACCTAGGACTCCAAGAAGTCCAAGCGCTGCGAGGCTAGCGTTAGCTTCTGTACCTGTGTTAGGCAATTCTTTTTGACCATCAACATATTTAGGTGTTGCTGGCATTTGAGATTTAGCTGGCTGTTCAGGTATTGCTGGAGTTGCTGGCTCTACCGGTTGTACTGGTTGAGTCGGTTCAACCGGTGTTGGAGTTGGCATCTCAACTTTGTGGAAGATATGTCTGATATTACCATTTGAATCTGTCACAGTCTTCACATATTCGTAACCTGGAATTGTTCCCGGTTCTTTAGAACCTGGCTCAGTTGGTTTCAATGGATTTCCATTCTCATCAGTCCAAGTAGTTGTATTTTGCTTACCTGGATTTGGTTGAGGAGCTGGTGGTGTTACTTTTTCATAAACATGAACAGTATCTCCATTTGACAGTTTCTTAGTCTCTACGAATCTGTATTCTGGAATGTCTTTCTTATCTACTGTACCTGGCTCACTTGGATAGTTTGGAATCTCTTTGCCTTCTTTATCTTTGAAGAAGGTACTTACTTTTTCGTAGATATGTTCAGTATCACCATTTGGTAATTTCTTAGTCTCTACGAATCTGTATTCTGGAATATCTTTCTTATCAACTGTACCTGGCTCACTTGGATAGTTTGGAATCTCTTTGCCTTCTTTATCTTTGAAGAAGGTACTTACTTTTTCATAGATATGTTCAGTATCACCATTTGGTAATTTCTCCGTTTCTACGAATCTGTATTCTGGAATATCTTTCTTATCGACTGTACCTGGCTCACTTGGATAGTTTGGAATCTCGTTTCCGTCTTTATCTTTGAATGAAGTTGTTACTTTTTCGTAGATGTGTTCGATATCTCCGTTTGGAAGTTTCTTAGTCTCTACGAATTTATAACCTGGAATCGTTTTAGCCGGGGTTTCTCCTTCTTCTGTTGATTTCACAGGGTTGTTATCTTTATCAACAGTAATAAGATTGCCTTCCTTATCCTTGAATGTTGTTGTTACTTTTTCATAGATATGCTCAATATCGTCATTTGGTAATTTCTTCGTTTCTACGAATTTATAACCTGGGATCGTTTTAGCTGGGATTTCTCCTTTTTCTGTTGATTTCACAGGATTGTTGTCTTTATCAACAGTAATAAGATTGCCTTCCTTATCCTTGAATGTTGTTGTTACTTTTTCATAGATATGAGTAGTATTACCCTTGCCATCAACTTTAGTTTCAACAAATCTATAACCTGGGAAGTCCTTCTTATCAACTTTGCCATCTTCTGTAGTACTTCCTGAAACAACATTCCCATCTGTATCTTTAAACTCCGTTACAGGACGCACAGTTGGAGTATAAGTTTCAGAAACCACCTTACCATTGACGTCTTTCACTTGAACTGTTACTGGAGTTGCCTTGCCTACGAAATCTTTTTCTGGTGTAAATTCAACGACTCCATCCTTAAGTACATATGTTCCTTCTCCTGGAACTACAACTTCTTTCACTTCTTTACCAGTTTTATCAACTAATGTTAGAGTAGACTTATCAAGTTCAACTTTTTCATGACCTTTATTAAAGTTTACTGTTGTATTATCTTGATCTGGCGTATCAAATACTACAGGAGATGTTTGAATAGTTCCACGAGCTCCTTCAGTAACCGATGAAGCACCTGTTGGAGTCACATCTGTTACCGTTGGGGTGTAGGTAGTTGTTGTAATTGTTCCGTTGGCATCCTTCACTTGAACTGTTACTGGAGTTGCCTTGCCTACAAAGCTTGAAAGAGGTTGGAAGGTGATGGTGTTGGTGTCTTTGTTTAGACTGTAGGTACCTTGATCGGCCACTGTGACAGTTGTAGTTTCTGCTCCATTGGCATCAAGAAGCGTTACCGTTCCCTTGTCTAGCTCGACAGACTTCTCAACAGTTTCAACCATAGCACTACCTTTAGTAAAGTTCACAGTGCTAGCGTCTGTATCTGCAGTATCATACTTAATAACTGAAGTCTGCGCTTGTCCTTGCGGTCCAGTTGTCTCTGAAGCTTCAGAGCTTGGTGTTACTGGAATAACTGTTGGGGTGTAGGTAGCTTCTTTCGTAATGCTTGCAGTTTCATTCTTGGCATTTTTAACAGTCGCAGTTGCTTCAACTTTGATGGCATCTGGTGTCCCCTTATACGCACCATCTGGTTGGAAGGTGACTTTACCTGTCGTTGAATCAATTGTATACTTACCAACTGATTGAACAACTACAGATGTTTTATCTGTCGCTTGGCCTGTAGTTGGATCCACAAGTTTATAGCCTGTGATAGTCGTTGTTGCTTCTGCTCCATTTGACAAGGCAAAGGTTGGAGTTCCACTTTGAGTAGCCCCTTGAATGTCTTTCGATGTCACATTAGTCGACGTTAGAGAAACTGGAGTAACTGTCGGAGTGTAGGTAGCGGTTGAAGTTTCACCATTTGAGTCCGTTGCTTGAACAGTAACACCTGTCCCCTTCTCTTTGTATGATGGATCTGGTACGAAGGTCACAAGACCTGTTGTTGGTTCAATTGTGTACGTCCCCTCACCTGGAATTGTCACACTATCCGTTGCTTGATTTGTTTCTGGAGAAATCAACTGGTGCTTCACAACTGTTACACTCTTGTCTGAAGTCTTAAAGGTTGGAGTTCCACTTTGAGTAGCCCCTTGAATACCAGTCGATGTTGCATTTTCAGATGTCATGGTCACATCTGTTACCGTTGGGGTGTACATTGACTTAGTTGTGATAATTGCTGTAGTCTTATCATCAGAAGTTAAAACCGCTGATTCAACAACTGTCACAGGAGTCGGTGTTCCTACATAAGATGGCACTGGTACAAAGGTTACCTGACCTTTATCGTCTACTGTGTAGGTTCCAACATTCTCTACCACTACCTTACCATCATTATCTGCACCTTCCAATGCATAAGTGCGTGCTGTGATATGACTAGTATCAGAAATAGTATAAGTCAGAGTTTTCCCTTCATCTGTTGATTTTTGGGCATGACCTTGGATGTTTGTCGTTGCAACATCATTTCCTGCAGAGGTTACAGGATTTACTGTTGGAGTATAGGTTGTTTCAGAGGTGATTGTCGCCTGCGACTTATCTGCAGTCTCTAATCTATAAGTAACTTTTACTCCTACACTTGTCTTATTGGCATCACTTGATACATAGCTAGCTACGGGAACAAAGGTTACTTTACCAGTTGTATCAATTGTATAAGTACCAACACCATCTACAGTTTTAGTAGTTGAATCGTTATCCAAAGTATAACTTGGAGTGACGGTAACACCCGTACCAGCTTCTGGAGCTGTGTAAATTGGCGTACCACTTTGAGTTGAACCTTGAGTTCCAGTAGACGTTGCAGGTTCAGCTGAAGCTTTAACAGGCGTGACGCTTGGAGTGTAGGTTGTTGTTGCTTCAGTTCCATTGGTATCAGTAATACTTACTGTTACAGGATGTGCTTTTCCAGTAAATGTAGCAAGAGGAGTAAAGGTAACAGCATTGGCTCCAGTTGCATCTTTAACAAGCTTATAAGTACCCTGATTCGCTACAGTAACGCTACCGTCACCATTAACAGTTCCATTTTCTGCACCTACTAGCTTCACAGATGTTTTATCTAGTTCGATTGATTTAGACTCACTATTTATAATCGCAGTTCCTTTGACGAAGTTTAGAGCATTCTCATCTTTATTAACTAGATTGTAAACGATGCTAGAAGTTTGAGTTTCGCCTTGAATTCCATTTGTCTTAGAAGATTCTGCGCTTGGTTTCACTCCAACAATCTTCGGAGTATAGGTTGTTGTTACTTCAGTTCCATTAGCATCAGCAATTTTCACTGTTACTGGAGTTACATTTCCTGTATAAGTGGCTACCGGGGTGAATTGAACATAAGACTTACCGTCTTCTTTTACGATAGAGTATGTTCCTTGACCAGCTACCGATACTTTACCTTCACCATCAGCTCCTACTAGAGTCAGAGTAGCTTCATTTAAATCAACAGATTTTTCAGTTCCATTTACAATTTCACTACCTTTGCTAAAGTTCAAGGTGTTTACATTTTCATCTTTAGCATTGAGAACCACTTCAGATTTTTGAACAGCTCCCTGAATGCCTGTAGTTGAAGCTTCACTTGCAGTTGGAGTAACACCAACAATGTTTGGTGTGTATTCACCACGTTTATCGTTCTCTGGTTGCGTACCATTGTTATCTGAAACAAGAACTTGGACAGGTTTTACTGCTCCAACATAAGCTTTATTGGTTGGCGTAAAGGTCACGAGACCTGTTGACTTATCAATACCGAAAGTTCCAATCACATCACCAGCTTTCACAGTACCATTATCTGCTGCAGCGTAAGCTGGAGTTGTAGCGCCATCCGCTACTTCTGTACCTGCACTATCAAGAAGTTTATAGCTATCTGCCTTCAATGGGACTGTTTTTCTAGCTCCATTTACTTCTGCAGAACCTGGGATAAAGGTTGGTTTACCTGTTTGAACTTGACCTTGAATATCTGTTGAAGATGCCTTCGTTCCCTCTGGTCTAACGCCAATAACAGTTGGTGTGTAATCTGCCGTAGATGTTAATGGATCAACTCCGGCTACTGTCACGGTCAATTTTACCTTAGCTGGATTTGGAGTTCCAACAAATGTTGGATTAGGAGTAAAGGTTACCTCACCCGTATCCGCATTAATTGCATAAGTACCTACAGTAGCTCCTGTATTATCTGTAGCATTTGTTGATTCTAAGCTATAAACTTTTGTACCATTTGTAGTAGAAGAAATCTTTGTTTTCTCTGCGTCATCAAAATTGAAGCTTGGAGTTCCTTTTTGAACTGCTCCTTGAATATCGCTAGTAGTTTCAGGCGTTCCTTCAATACCAGCTTTAACAGTAATGGTGTAGGTTGTAGTCGCTGTAGAAGTGTTCACTCCGTGATCAGTACCAACAGTCGTATCCCCTACATTTGTTCCATCAACCAAGTTTGTATTACTATCTACAGCATTGACAGTAACACGATACACACCAACTTTTGTCAATTTAAGAGATGTTTCAGCTGGATAGTTGGCTGCGTCTCCAGATGTAGTCGATGCAAACACGGTGTTGCCATCTGGATCTGTAACAGTAATGCTTGTTACTTTTGTTTTATGACTTTCCTTGAATGCAGCCTCTGCGTTACTTTTAGCCAACTTATCATCTTCAGCATCGCTGACACTCACCTTAGCACCAGTAACTACCGCAGTATCAGCTGCAGGGCGGTCGATTAGGTTAACAGTTGTATTCAAGGTACTCTCGTAAGAATTCGAAGTAGCATTTGGTTTCGAGTTGATGATAGTAGAAGTGCTGGTGTTTTCAGCCATAATTCCCTTAACAGTTCCAGTATAACCCGAACTAGTTTCAATTTTCCATGTGTCATCACCAGTCTTATTTGCTGTTACTTTAGAATTATCACTTGCTGTCCATTCATCACTATTTTTATCATACTTAACAGTAATGTACATACCATTACCTGTAGCAGTGTCTGCTGTGTCTTCCTTGTTATAAACTGTCTCAGTTAAATCAACACTGTTAACAGCAGTCACTTTATCCATATTATTGTAGGTTCTGGTATATTCGTACAAGTCAAACTTCATGGAGCCATCTGTTTGGGCACGGGTTGAAACTTCTCGTTTGGTGATTGTGTAATTACCATCATTTAATTCTGTTCGCACTGTTGCAACAGAGTCATCTAATTCATAACGACCTGATTTAGGGTTTAGAACTGCTGTATATTTCGTATCCTGAGTTACAGAGTTCAACTTCACCTTGGTTCTCATGAGATTAGCCGTAACATTTTCAGTTTTAGCATATACAGAAATCTTAGAAACTCCAGCTATTGCCGTCGCTTCAGGTTTTACTGATAGAGAAAATTCATTCCCTACCGTTCCAACTTCAGTTCCAGCAGAAACCGCGGTATTCGTTGTTCCCTCCTGTACAACCCACTTGCCAGCCTTATTTGTTTTTAAAATAGTCTTAGAGCCATCTGGTGTTGTAATTTCTGCATAGGTTGCCCCATCTGAAATCTCAACCGGTACGGTTGTATCATAAGTAGCTATGTTCTTTACCGTTACCTTAGGTGCGATGACAAAGGTTAATTCTCCACGACCTTCTTGTGTATCATAATTCCAACTCTGACTAAGACCACTTGCTCGTTCTGTACGGTTGTAATCTTTCGAGTAGGCAGTCACATAGTAAACACCTGCCTTTGTTGGTGTCCCAGAGATCAGTCCCTTCCCATCATAGCCAACAGTTTTACCATCTTCAGTAATAGGAGTAGTCCCTGCGTTTGATCTATAAGTCAAACCAGGAATAGCGGTATCCACCGTTGACCCATTTGTTGAGATATTTCCTGAAATTCCAGAAGTCCCATCGCCATATGAATGGCGAATTAAGATATCTGTACCATCAGCCAACGTGTAGGAAACATTTCCTCTTGCAGTGGTTATACGGGAACCTGACTCATCCTTGTAATGGATGTCTACAGGTGCAATCTCTTCTCCAACCGTTCCCTTATGAACTGTATTATCAGTTTTTATAGTAGGTGGCGTAGTATCTTGCCAACCAATCCAACCCCCACGAACGTTTCGATAAAATACACGCACAGTTGCATTGGTTTTGGTATTGGTATAAGTCACATAGGTTCGTGTATCGTATACCCCATCTGCAATATTACTTACAACAATCTTGCCCTCAATCGTATCAGTAGCAGCATTGTAACTTAAGCCACTTGGTAAGTTTGTTGGTTCAACTTCTGAAATAGTCCAACCAGCTGCCTTAGCATTATCTGTTAGGTCAAAACGTTCCTTGATTTTATCGATATAAACACGGTCTTGACCTTGTTCATAAGCATAGTGATAAATGTGGGTAGCTAGATACTCATATCCACCGTTAGATTGATATTTTGAATTATTGCCACCCGAAATCGTCGAACCGTCTATACGTTTTTTACCTTTCCAAAATTCTGCTTCTTCTGCCAAGGCTTCTGCTTGTTCCTTGGTTAAGGGATAATCCATACGTCCTTTATTATTGACTCCATTACCTGCGTTACCAGGATCTTTCTCTTCCCCTACACGTTGAGTAGAATAAACCACAGTTTCTAAAGTGCTAATATCCCCATTCCTTCGGTCAGTAGAAACATCTCCCCTTGTCGCTACAGTAGAAGTAAATGTATAGATATCCTCACCAGTATGATTCTCTTTTGTTGGAGAGCTAGCTTTAGCTGTGTAAGTCCCATCCCCATTTGGAGTTGAGATATAGTCACTGGCTGTTAGCAGCTGACTTCCCTCTTTCATCTCTTGACCATTGCGACTGTCACGACTACCTGAGTTTGAGCCTGTTACAAGGTTTACAAGGCTGTTGCGTACACGTTTTGCTTCTTGCACACGTTTTTCAAGTTCAGGGATTGTAATACTTGCATCCACAAGGCTTGATTTGATCAGTTGAAGACTTGCTTTTGCCTTTTCTATCACTACAGGGTCTGTAGCCAATTTCTCTGCTTGTGGTAAGTAGCTAGCAAGGTCTTCTTGCACTGTTGCCAACTCTGCATTTGCATCTTCAGCTGTTTTTTCTTCAGCTAGACTTGCATCAACCGGTTTTTCAACTTCAGTTGCTGTTGGGGCAGCTGTTGTTGCTTTTTCCTTATTTTCCGATTCAGCTGGTGTTACTCCAAGAACTTTAGGCATGCTTGCAATAATCGAGACTTGTGAACGACTCGCTTTAGCAACTGTGTTCACTTCTGATTGGCTTGCATTTCCTTTGGCAAGAATTGCTTTCGCATCTGCCAGTACTTTCTCTGCATTTGCAATAGTAGATGCTGGAACTTTAGAACGAGCAATCTTAGATAATCCTAGTTCCAAGTCAGAGATTGTATCCTTAAGAATAGTCTTATCTGCAACTGTTTCTGTAGAGGAGCTAGTTGCCGCTGCTTCGGTATTCTCATCGCTAGCTTGGGATGAGGCAGTATCTTCACTAGCATCCCTAGTTAGGACTGGCTCTGCGTCATAAGTAGTGGGTTTAGATGAGTTAGAACCTTGATTAGCCCCCTCATCGCCTATGGTCGGTGTTGGAGTAGCTGTTGAAGATAGTTCATTAACTCCTTCTACTTCTGTTGCTGATACCGCACCAGTTCCAAGAAACATCAAACCAGCCGCAATCGCCACTGATGCTGCCCCAAAACTATACTTACGAATACCATACCGAAGGTATCTTTCAGTTCTAAAATCTTGTTGACCTCTCTTCATGAGATTCAACCTCCTTGATTTATTTTATTCGTGTTGTTTTAAAGCATTAGGGCAAATAAAAAGCCCCCCCCTTAAATTTTTTAGTAATATTAAGAGAAGAACATCTTAAAAAAGATTGCTATATGATTGTAAACACTTTAATTTATTATAACATTTAAATTTGTAGCATTCAAGTATTATAACTGGTAATTATTGAGAGTTTGAATGAGTGTTTTTTAATTTTATTAGACATCTTTCTATTTTTCATTAACGATGATCAATGCTTTAGTATAAAACCAATTTAAATACGCTTAAAGAGTATTGTATTGAAACACGTGACTCTAAGAATAACAGCAGTAACTTAAATTTATACTCTTCGAAAATCTCTTCAAACCACGTCAGCTTCACCTTGCCGTACTCAAGTACAGCCTGCGGCTAGCTTCCTAGTTTGCTCTTTGATTTTCATTGAGTATAAATAGATAGAAAAGAAAATCTTGTACAAGTTCCTGACAATTTCTTTCTTTTTGTGTATAATAGTGGAAAAGAGGTAAAATGAGGTATGGTTATGGAAACAGTCCTTTACTCAACATTCCGAAATCATTTAAAAGACTATATGAAGAAGGCAAATGATGAATTTGAGCCTTTGACGGTGGTCAATAA
>NZ_VMMZ01000056.1:0-7119 GCF_013277475.1 Streptococcus sp. k-628 | reverse complement strand
GTCAGTAACATATATACAGCAAGGCGACGTTGACGCGGTTTGAATTTGATTTTAGAAGAGTATTAGTATAGAAAAGTGAATCTGAACTAGTACATCACTGCTTCTAAAACATTCTTATAAATTGATTTAAATTTTCAAATCACATTATTCAGTTACTATTTCATTTTGCTCTACAATCCTGTTGAGAAGACACGTGTTCATATCAAAAAGGTATTGGCAAGTTGCAATACCTTTTTACGAGGCTCTTTTGTCTTATTTTTGTTTCAACTGACTATATCTCCTATGGTTCTAGTTCAGAAGACTAGGCTATAATTATGATTGATAAGAAGTATCATTCCAAGTATCGAGAGTGAATGTTTCAAAATCATGGGTTTCTAGAATTGTCAGACTGGCATTTGCTAGACCGCCATCTTTACGAAGAAGTGGTTCTTTATATCCTAGAAGAGTACGAAGACTGGCAGTAAGATTGGCGCCGTGTCCGACAATTAGAATACGCTCAGCTGGACTATCTTTGAGTGATTTGATAAATTGGATGGTCCGTTGAGTTGTACTATAGAGGGATTCAGCTCCAAACATTTGAGTGTCAAATTGAGCAAGATTAGATCGGAAAGCTTTGATTTGTTGTGGGTAAATAGCTTCCAAGGTTGCAATTTTCAAACCTTCCAACTTCCCCAGCTGCCATTCGCGGAGATTAGGAACACTTTCTAAAGGACAGGGCGTATGGAGTTGACTTTGGATAATTTCAGCAGATTTGACCGCTCGAGGTAAATCACTTGAATAAATCTGATTAAAAGGAATTTCCTTGAGATACTGGCCAAGTCGTTTTAGGGTGTCAATGGATTCAGGAAGAAGGGGAGAATCTCCACTAGCGCCTTGAAAACGACCTTCTTGGTTCCAGACAGTACGACCGTGGCGGACAAAGTAGAGTTTCATTACTTGCTGTCCTCCAAAATATCGGCAAAGTCTGCCTTTACAAAGCTAGCCAAGTCTTGTGGCGCGACGATAATGCTATGTCCGACTTCGCCTGCAGAGACAATCATTTGATCCAAACCTAGAGCAATTTTATCGATAAAAATGGGATAATTGTGTTTCTGACGAATTCCGACAGGATTATTGGCTCCATGAATGTAACCTGTTGTTTTTTCCAAGTCCTTTTGTGGAATCATGCTCACTTTTTTATTGCCAGAAATTTTGGCTAGTTTCTTTTCAGACAAGTGTTGGGTGATAGGGACAATTCCGATAATCGGTCCTGTTTTATCTCCCAGAAGAGCCAAGGTTTTGAAAATCTGATCTCGTTTATAACCTTGCGGCAGTTCTCCTTCCAGGGCATTGATTTGAATTCCCTGATGTGGGATACCTGCTTTAGACAGGATTTGTTCCACCAATGTTTTTTTGATTTTTACTTTTTTTGCCATTATTTATACTTATTCTCCAATTGGCTCATCCAAATACCAAGCCAGATTCCCAGTGCAAAGAAGAAGGCGATGATGACATACCCAACAAGAGAAAGGCCTGTGTATTGGATACTCTCAGCGTTTCCTACATTTGGAATCAAAATCAAAAGGGTACTTGATAGGACGATACCGATGATGAAATGATAGACACGTGAGTGGTAGTTGTTTAAGGCATAATCCATCAATTTTGAAAAAACGATGAGAGTGGCACCTGCTCCGATTCCAATCGGGAAGAAGGTTCCCAAGAGGTCAAAGGTTTTAAAACCAGTCAACATCGGAGCATAGAGACCCAAAATCAAAAGTAGATTTGATGGACTGAGGCCAGGAACCAAGACGCCAAGAGCCAGCAGTGCACCTGCTAGGATGAAATTAAGAAAGCTAGCACTTAAGGTTCCAACGACAAAATTTAAGGCATAGAGTCCTAATCCAGAAATGATAAAGGTTGCCCAGAACCAAACTAAATCCATCTTGTCTCGGTCAGATTCTCGAGTTGATTCCTTGAGGAGGCTAGGAACCGTACCAATGATGGCACCCGCAAAACTCCATAAGACAAAGACCTGATAATTTTCAAGCAGGTATTCAATCGGATAAGAAAATAGGCCAATTCCCAGAAGCATACCGATGGCAACTGGAATAAAGTACAAAACATTTTCTTTAAAGTCTTTAAAGGGATGGGCCAGAAAACCAATCATTCGTTCATAAATTCCTAAGATTGCTGCTAGAACCCCTCCGGAAATCCCCGGTAAGATAAATCCAAGAGCAATCACAATCCCTTTAATAAGGCGCGCTAACCATGAGAGCATATATTTCCTCCAACTATTTCTATTTCAAAAAATCCTTACTATATTGTATCACAATCAAACACAAAAAGAAAAAGCAAATGCTAAACAAATGCTTTTAAGGTTTTAAAAAGATTTTTCTAAAGGTTTCTTCTTTGTTTTTTAAGGGAGAGATGACGTTGATATCCAAATCGTGGTCAAAGCCGGCAATTTTTCCTTTAGATGTGTATTGGTGAATATCATAATCTAAATCAGTTTTAGGACTGCTCTCCAAAAATCCTGAGTTAGAGCCGTAGGACGGAATCCAAACAGAGGTAAACTTGCCTGTATCAATACTATGTTCTTCCATGAAGTAGACCCCAACGTAGATGCCGATGTTTTTAGCACCTAGTGATGCTAGCTTTGCTCGAAAGGCTTCAACACCCTCGTTCATATTGGACATGGTTTTATCTTCTACGTCTAGCCAATAGTAACTAGGACTGTAAGGAGAGGCTGCATTGTAGAAAACCTCAGCGGCTTTTTCCATTTCTTGGACACTTTTTCCAGCTACATAAGCGTAGACCCCAACGGGGACATTCCGTTTTTGAAGTTCAGTGATATGACTCTTATAGGCCTTGTCTATTCCATTGATAAAGGAAGCATCATTTTCTTTTGTCGTTTGAGCACCACTATGAACACGAACAATAGCGCCTGAAATATTTTGTGAGAGGGCATCGTAGTTGATTTCCTCAGGACGCTGCCAGCCAGAGAGATCAATAATCGGTTTGTCTAAGTGTTTCAAAGCCTGTGCTTCAATCTGCGCTATGTTGGATTTTGTTTTAAACGATTGGTTGTCATTAAGTGGGCGATTGATGATTAAAATGAAAATTATGATCCCAAAAAAACCAAATAAAATAAGTGGATGAATTTGTTTTCTCATATCTTATAATTCTACCCTAAAAATCAAAAAAAATCAAAAAAATGGGTTAAGGAAAGGACTTTGGAGCATTTTTTCATTCAAGGGCGCGGAATGATTTGAAATATGGTATAATAAAAGGGAATTTCTAGAGAAAAGAGAAGATTATGTCAAATTATGCCATTATTTTAGCAGCGGGTAAAGGAACTCGTATGAAATCTGATTTGCCAAAAGTTTTGCACAAGGTTGCGGGTATTTCTATGTTGGAACATGTTTTCCGTAGTGTGGGAGCTATCCAACCTGAAAAGACAGTAACAGTTGTAGGACACAAGGCAGAATTGGTTGAGCAGGTCTTGGCTGGACAGACAGAATTTGTGACTCAATCTGAACAGTTAGGGACTGGCCATGCAGTTATGATGACAGAGCCTATCTTAGAAGGTTTGTCAGGTCACACCTTGGTTATTGCAGGAGATACTCCTTTAATCACAGGGGAAAGTTTGAAAAACTTGATTGATTTCCACATCAATCATAAAAATGTGGCCACTATCTTGACTGCTGAAACGGATAATCCTTTTGGCTATGGACGAATTGTGCGTAATGACAATGCTGAAGTTCTTCGCATTGTTGAGCAGAAGGATGCCACAGATTTTGAAAAGCAAATCAAGGAAATCAACACTGGAACTTATGTTTTTGACAACGAGCGTTTGTTTGAAGCTTTGAAAAATATCAATACCAACAATGCTCAAGGTGAATACTATATTACAGATGTCATTGGTATTTTCCGTGAAGCTGGTGAAAAAGTTGGTGCTTATACTTTGAAAGATTTTGATGAGAGTCTTGGGGTAAATGACCGTGTGGCACTTGCAACTGCTGAGTCAGTCATGCGTCGTCGCATCAATCATCAACACATGGTCAACGGTGTTAGCTTTGTTAACCCAGAAGCAACTTATATCGATATTGATGTTGAGATTGCTCCTGAAGTTCAAATCGAAGCCAATGTTACCTTGAAAGGGCAAACGAAAATTGGTGCTGAGACTGTTTTGACAAATGGTACTTATGTAGTGGACAGCACTATCGGAGCAGGAGCTGTTATTACCAACTCTATGATTGAAGAAAGTAGTGTTGCTGATGGAGTGACTGTCGGACCTTATGCCCACATTCGTCCAGGTTCAAGTCTGGGTGCCCAAGCACATATTGGAAACTTTGTTGAGGTGAAAGGGTCTTCAATCGGTGAGAATACCAAGGCTGGTCATTTGACTTATATCGGAAACTGTGAAGTGGGTAGCCACGTTAATTTCGGTGCAGGAACCATTACAGTCAACTATGACGGCAAAAACAAATACAAGACAGTCATTGGTAACAATGTCTTTGTTGGTTCAAATTCAACCATTATTGCGCCAGTAGAACTTGGTGACAATTCCCTCGTTGGTGCGGGTTCAACTATTACTAAAGATGTTCCAGCGGATGCGATTGCTATTGGTCGTGGTCGTCAGATCAATAAAGACGAATATGCAACTCGCCTACCTCATCATCCTAAGAATCAGTAGGAGTCTGTCATGGAATTTGAAGAAAAAACGCTTAGCCGAAAAGAAATCTATCAAGGACCAATTTTTAAACTGGTTCAAGATCAGGTTGAATTACCAGAAGGTAAGGGAATTGCCCAACGTGATTTGATTTTCCACAATGGAGCTGTCTGTGTTTTAGCAGTAACGGATGAACAAAAACTCATCTTGGTCAAGCAGTACCGCAAAGCCATTGAGGCAGTCTCTTACGAAATTCCAGCCGGAAAATTGGAAGTAGGAGAAAACACAGACCCTGTCGCAGCAGCACTTCGTGAATTAGAGGAAGAAACAGCCTATACAGGGAAGTTAGAACTCTTGTACGATTTTTACTCAGCCATTGGCTTTTGTAATGAAAAGTTAAAACTATACTTAGCCAGCGATTTGACAAAGGTGGAAAATCCGCGTCCGCAGGATGAAGATGAGACCTTGGAAGTTCTTGAAGTGAGCTTAGAAGAAGCCAAGGAATTGATCCAATCAGGTCATATCTGTGATGCCAAGACAATTATGGCTGTTCAGTATTGGGAATTGCACAAAAAATAGAGGAGGTCAGTATGGGTAAACCTTTATTAACGGATGAAATGATTGAAAGAGCTAATAGAGGCGAAAAAATTTCAGGTCCTCCTTTGCTAGATGATAATGAGGAGACTAAGATTTTACCAACCTCTTCTTCCCGTTTTGGTTATGCCAATCCTAAGGATCATGGTTTTAACCAGGAAACCTTGAAGATTCAGGTCGAACCGTCTATTCATAAAAGCCGTCGCATTGAAAATACCAAGAGAAATGTCTTCAATTCTAAATTGAATAAAATTTTATTTGCAGTCATCTTTCTCTTGATTTTGCTTGTCTTAGCAATGAAACTTTTGTAATAGAAAAGGAATTGAAATGAAAATAGGAATTATTGCGGCTATGCCAGAAGAACTGGCTTATTTGGTCCAGCATTTAGACAATGACCAAGAGCAAGTTGTTTTGGGGAATACCTATCATACAGGCACCATTGCCTCGCATGAAGTCGTTCTTGTAGAAAGTGGAATTGGTAAGGTCATGTCGGCTATGAGTGTGGCGGTTTTGGCTGATCATTTCCAAGTGGATGCTTTGATTAACACGGGATCAGCTGGGGCGGTCGCAGAAGGGATTGCTGTTGGGGATGTTGTGATTGCTGACAAATTAGTCTATCATGACGTGGATGTCACAGCTTTTGGCTATGCTTATGGACAAATGGCACAACAACCGCTTTATTTCGAATCAGACAAAACCTTTGTTGCCAAAATCCAAGAGAGTTTATCTCAATTGGACCAGAACTGGCATCTTGGTTTGATTGCTACAGGAGATAGTTTTGTCGCAGGAAATGACAAGATAGAAGCGATCAAGTCCCATTTCCCAGATGTTTTAGCTGTTGAGATGGAAGGGGCAGCTATTGCTCAGGCATCGCATGCCCTTAATCTTCCAGTCTTAGTCATCCGAGCTATGAGTGACAATGCCAACCATGAAGCAAACATCTCTTTTGATGAGTTTATTATCGAAGCTGGACGTCGCTCTGCCCAAGTCTTATTAGCCTTTTTGAAGGCTTTAGATTAAGCGAAAATTTGACAGTTTTTCTAGCTTATGATAAGATTTAAGTAAAGAAAAGCTAGAAAACGTTTCAGAGGATATTATGAGTATTGAAATGACCGTCAGTGAGATTGCAGAGGTCTTAGGATTATCTCGCCAAGCAATCAATAACCGTGTCAAAGAATTACCAGAAGAAGACACAGATAAAAATGACAAAGGGGTAACAGTCGTTACCAGAAGTGGCTTGATTAAGCTAGAAGAAATCTATAAAAAAACGATTTTTGAAGATGAGCCTGTCAGTGAAGATGTCAAGCAACGTGAACTGATGGAGATTCTAGTTGATGAGAAGAATGCAGAAATTCTCCGTCTTTATGAACAATTAAAAGCCAAGGATCGTCAGTTATCAGAAAAAGACGAACAGATGCGCATCAAAGACCGTCAGATTGCTGAGAAAGACAAACAATTAGATCAGCAGCAACAATTGACCCTTCAAGCCATGAAGGATCAAGAAAATCTTAAGCTAGAGCTGGACCAAGCAAAAGAAGAAGTCCAATCCACTAAGAAAGGCTTTTTTGCTCGTTTATTTGGAGGATAATCAAGGAGCTGTTTAGGTTACATGCTAACCTGATGGCTTCTTTTATTTCTAATCTAAATAGTATAGTTGCTCAAGTAATACTCAATGAAAATCAAAGAGCAAACTAGGAAGCGAGCCGCAGGCTGCTCAAAGCGCTGCTTTGAGGTTGTAGATAGAACTGACAGAGTCAGTATCATATACCTACGGCAAGGAGACGCTAACGTGGTTTGAAGAGATTTTCGAAGAGTATAATTCTTATTGATGAACTGCTTGCAGTCTGAGAAAAAATGAGCTTGGATAGTATTCC
>NZ_VMMZ01000055.1:0-11192 GCF_013277475.1 Streptococcus sp. k-628 | reverse complement strand
CTAGCTTCCTAGTTTGCTCTTTAATTTTCATTGAGTATTAAACTTTGATAGTTGAGATAATCAATAGCCCACCTATAAAAAGAGTTATAGTAAAATTCCTTATTTATTGATTTCAAGATCCGACAACTGTGTTTGAATAACTGACAGTTCTGCACCAGCCTGAAGAAGAGCTGCTGCAGTATAGGAACCTTCTACAATTGGAACCCTATTGATTCTGATACTTTTATCACTGAAATCAGCCACCATTTCTAAGTTCATTTTAGCAGAACCTAGGTCAAAAAAGGCTAATAAAGTATCTGCTGGATTTTCGGAAACAACCCTATCTACTTGATCAAAACTTGTTCCAATTCCTCCATCTTCGGTTCCTCCTACATAAGTAATCGGAACATCTTTAGCTACTTCACTAATCAGTTCAACGACACCTTGTGCAATGTGTTTGGAATGTGAAATGATAACAAGACCAATACTTCCCATTAAACCACCCCAGTTTCTAAAAGAGCAGTAAAGAGTAATCCTGATGAGAATGATCCAGGATCAATATGTCCAAGAGAACGTTCTCCTACATAAGATGCCCTTCCTTTAGTTGCAAGTAAATCTTTGGTAGCATTCACTACCTGATCAATAACCTCTTGAGTCAATTGGCCAGCAGACAAGGCAGCAATAACAGGAGTCCAAACATCAACCATTGTCTTTTCTCCAACTTCTGCTTTCCCACGTTTGACAATCATATCCAAACCGCTTTGTAAGATTTCCTCTATTTTCGAATTAGAATCAGCCTTGGCCATGCCCATAAAAGCAGATCCATACAAGGGACCAGAAGCACCGCCTACCTTACTCAGTAGTTGCATTGAGACAAGTTTAAACACATCACTGCTGGTCTCAAATTGCTTTCCTTCTAAGTTTTCCATAACCGCAGCCATGCCACGCGCCATATTTCCACCGTGGTCTCCATCTCCTATAGGAGTGTCTAACTCACTAAGGTAATCTTTCTGTTCTTGAATCTTTTCATTAAAAAGCTTCATCCATTCAAGAGCTTGTTCAGCATTCATTTGACATTTCCTCCTTGAGTTTTACCAAGCTGGTGTAGTAACAGGTGCATTTAGAGCATCCAACCACTCATCATCTGCCAATCGAATCAATGTTAATGATAATCCAGCCATATCGATTGATGTCATATAGTTTCCAATTTTCTTAAATACCAACTCAACACCTTTTTCATGGAGTAATTTAGCCACATCATTTGCAAATACGTATTGTTCCATAAGAGGAGTGCTTCCTAAACCATTGATGAGAAGTCCATAGCGTTCACCAGATTTAAGTTGGAAACCTTCAGATAGTTTTTCAACCAATTCTGAGGCCAATTGTGCTGAAGGTTGCATTTTCTCTTTTTTATATCCTGGCTCACCATGAATACCAACTCCATATTCAAATTCATCATCTTCTAGAACAAAACCTGGTTTCCCAACTTCAGGAACGGTTGCTCCAGACAAGGCCAGCCCAATTGTTTTAATTTCTAACACAAGTTTATCGGCCAAGTCCTTCATTTCAGATAATGTTTTACCAGAACGAGCCGCATCACCCAAAATTTTATGGACTAATATAGTACCTGCAACACCTCGACGCCCTTGGGTATAGAGACTATTTTCAACAGCAATATCATCATCGACTACAACGCTTGCTACATCAATACCTTCCATTTCAGCAAGTTCTTGTGCAATTTCAAAGTTCATAATGTCCCCAGAATAGTTCTTGATGACCATGAAAACTCCAGCACCTTCATCAGCCGCCTTAATGGCTTCTAAAATTTGGTTCGGAGTAGGTGAAGTGAAGACTGCTCCACAAATGGCAGCAGACAACATTCCATCTCCTACAAATCCAGCATGACTTGGTTCATGTCCTGAACCTCCACCTGAAATGAGTCCAACTTTTCCTGTCTTTTCTGCCTTTCTAACGATAACATCAAAACCATCTAAACGTTCTACCAAGTCATCATGCATGAATGATAACCCCTGCAACATTTCATCAACAACTTGTGTCGGTTCATTTATAATTTTTTTCATGAGAAACTCCTTTCGGCATCTACCTTTGTTTTCGCTTTCATTATATATTTTTTATCGCTGGCTGATAAGGGACAGATTCTATTATTTGTCCCCTTTTAAACCCGTTTCAAACATTTTTTTGGTAAAATGAAGTAAGTAAAAGAAAGGTTTCCTATGGCATCATCACTTATTACAAAAAAACGGATTGCCAAGGCATTTAGAGACCTATTAGCTACTAGAGAATTTGACAAAATCTCTATTGTAGATATCATGGAATCAGCTGGCATTCGTAGACAGACCTTTTATAATCACTTTCTTGACAAATATGAACTGCTAGACTGGATATTTGAAAATGACTTAACCGAGTATATCACCAATAACTTGGACTTCATTTCAGGCCAAAAACTATTACAAGAACTATTTCTTTATTTCGAACAAGAGCGTGACTTTTATATTCAACTTTTTGATATTCAAGGGCAAAATAGCTTCTATGACCACTTTATCAGCTACTGTCGCTTGCTTGTATCAAAAATTTTAAGAGAATATGGTCAGATTGATATCGATTCATCTGCTTATACTTGTTTTTTGTTAGACTATCATTCACATGCTCTAGCAGAAATCGTGAAGGCTTACGTCAATAAAAAAAGTCCAGTTCCACAACCAGACTTTCTAATCATGACAATTATTGGAAAGAGACCACAATGACATTTATTTCAAATCATAAACAGAAAATTATTTCAAGTTATATTTCAGCAACTGTCAGCAGTCACCCTGAATTAGAAAAATACCCTACCTTACCATTAGTCTATCAAAAAAATCGCAATCCTCATCAGGTTCCAATATTGTCGGGTGGAGGTTCAGGTCATGAACCTGCTCATATTGGATATGTGGGAGAAGGAATGCTTACCGCTGCTATCTACGGCCAATTATTTACTCCACCTACAAGAACTGAAATCTTAGAGTCTATTCGTTTTTTAAATAATGGACAAGGTGTCTTCATCATTGTAAAAAATTTCGAAGCAGACATCAAAGAATTTAGCTGGGCCATTAACACCGCTAGAAAAGAAGGAATTAAGGTCGGCTATAGTCTAGCACACGACGATATTTCAATTGAACCTCACAATAGATTTCAAATTAGAGGAAGGGGGCTTGCAGGGACAATCTTACTTCATAAAATCCTAGGATTTGCAGCTCAAAATGGTGCCAACATCGAGCAACTAACTGATTTAGGTCATGAGCTTGCTCCCGAAATCGCAACAATTGGCTTTGCAAGGAAATCGGCTAGTCTCCCCCAAGCCACCCTTCCACTATTTAACTTGGAAGAAGGAAATATTTCTTATGGTATTGGGATACATGGCGAAGAAGGCTATCGTATCGTCCCATTCCAATCATCGGAAATCCTTGCAAATGAAATTATAAGTAAATTAAGATTGCACTATCATTGGAAAAAGGGTGATCATTTTATATTGCTTGTAAATAATCTAGGCACTACCAGCAACTTAGAAATGGGCATATTTATCAATGATCTCCTTCAACTCTTAGAAATTGAAGGAGTCACTATTACCTTTATAAAATCAGGAACATTTATGACCAGTCTGGATATGGCAGGTATATCCGTAACTCTTTGCCCCGTGAAGAATAAACAGTGGTTAGAAGCTCTCAATGCTCCAACGACAGCTTTTGCATGGTAATTTGCTTGTATTACTCAAAAGGGCTACATCACTTGATGGCCCTTTGTTTTTATCTTATACTCAATGAAANNGGCAAGGCGACGTTGACGCAGTTTGAATTTGATTTTCGAAGAGTATTACGTTTAAAAGAACTCATTCTTGCAATTTCAAAGAGTCCATCTATACCTTACAATTCTTCTGATGTGCTTTGAGCTTTTTCATAGCCCAATCATAGTGACTGGCGGTGCTACTGATAAAGTAGGAACCTAGACTTGTCCCTCCCGTCCACTTATAGACACCTTTGGTAAAGAGTTCGTCATTGCTAAAGCATTCCATCAACTCTAAAACCTCTCTATGTGATTGTTCTAGGAGTCTAGTCGCTTCTTCTAAGGAGGTTTTCTGGTGCTTCTTCCAAAAAGCGACATTCATTTCTCCATAAGTTTTCCAATTATAAGCTTCAGGAAGAAAAGATCTTTCGTGACCTTTTTGATTAGAATGTACCCAGGTCAAAAGTAACTGCTGCCATTCATAAAGATGGATCAAGACATCCCGCAGGTTTTTATCCCTTTTCCAGTGAGCTTCTTTTTTCTTTGGGTCTCTTGAAAAATCAAATGGAGTCTGTAGCTCATCTTCACTTAGTTGGGAGATGAAACGATTGAGCTTTTCATAATTTTCCTTAGAGGATAATACTAATTCCTCTTTCGTTCTCGGTCTAGGCACAGAGTTCTCCCTTCATATTGTTAGTTATTATTAGAAATTTTTTATCCTTTAACTCTCTATAACTTATCCTTTAATTTCTCCACAAAGAGATAGGCTGCTGGACAGGTTAAGGTATTCTTAATCGTCAGATGGTTGATTTGATGGATCTTTTTACGGTCCGTATGGGGAAATTCACGACAGGCCTTTGGACGAACATCATAGATAGAACAGAGATTATCTCCTCCTAAAAATGGGCAAGGCATGGATTTAAAAACCTTGTCCCCATCTTCATCTACTTGCAAAAACTCTGCTTCAAAAGCAGGTAATTTCATTTTAAAATACTTGGCGATACGAGTGATGTCTGCTTCCTTGAAGTCAGGCCCCAATGTCTTGCAACAGTTGGCACAGGCGGTGCAGTCAATCTCCGAAAAGACTTCTTGGTGAATCTGCTGGGCTATCTTGTCTAGGTTTTTAGGAGGTTTTTTCTTTAGATTGGCTAAAACTTTACGGTGCTCCTTCTGCTTTTGCAAGGCCAGCTGGTGATAATACTCAATATCAATTTCTTTAGACATGGTTTCTCTCTTATTCTATTTACTTTCCCCTATTATACCATGCCTCCGGAGCATTTAAAAGTGTACTTTACAAGACTATACTTTTCTAAGATGCGTCAAAAAAACCTTGCAACTAGGTTACAAGGTTAATGACATTAATCGAAGTTAACGTATTCTTTTTGAAGTTCAAGAACTTCTTCCATTGTTGAACACTCTGTAAGGGCACGGTTTGCGTACTCTTCCATCTTAGCAGTATCCAATTTCTTCATCAAGCTACGTGTACGAAGGACAGATGTCGCTGACATAGAGAATTCATCCAAGCCCATTCCGACAAGAAGTGGAACAGCTTTTTGGTCACCAGCCATCTCACCACACATACCAGCCCATTTACCTTCAGCGTGAGCTGCCTTGATAACGTTGTTGATCAAGCGAAGGATTGATGGGTTATATGGTTGGTAAAGGTATGAAACTTGTTCGTTCATACGGTCTGCCGCCATTGAGTATTGGATCAAGTCGTTTGTACCAATTGACATGAAGTCTACTTCTTTTGCAAATTGGTCTGCAAGCATGGCTGCTGCAGGAATTTCAATCATGATACCAACTTGGATGTCATCCGCAACTGCAACACCTTCAGCAAGAAGGTTTGCTTTTTCTTCTTCATAAACTGCTTTAGCTGCACGGAATTCTTTCAAAAGGGCAACCATTGGGAACATGATACGCAATTGACCATGAACAGAAGCACGAAGAAGGGCACGGATCTGTGTACGGAACATTGCATCTCCAGTTTCAGAAATAGAGATACGAAGGGCACGGAATCCAAGGAATGGGTTCATTTCGTGTGGCATATCGAAGTAAGGAAGTTCCTTATCTCCACCAATATCCATTGTACGAACAACCACTGGTTTACCATTCATTCCCTCAAGAACAGCCTTGTATGCTTCATACTGCTCGTCTTCTGTTGGGAAATCTTGAGAATCCATGTACAAGAACTCTGTACGGTAAAGTCCAACAGCTTCTGCACCGTTGTTGTTAACACCTTCAACGTCTTTTGGAGTACCGATGTTAGCAGCCAACTCAAAGTGTTTACCGTCAGCAGTCACTGTTTGAGCATCTTTCAAAAGTGCCCATTCAGCTTTTTGTTTAGCATAAGCTTCACCAGCTGCTTTAAATTCTGCCGCTTGTTCATCTGTTGGGTTGATAATCACTTCACCAGTAATTCCGTTAACGGCAAGGATATCACCGTCTTTGACGATTTCAGTGATGTTATTTGTTCCCAATACAGCTGCAATTTCAAGTGTACGTGCCATGATAGCTGAGTGGCTTGTACGTCCACCGATGTTTGTGACAAAAGCTTTTACAAAGTTTTTGTCCAATTGAGCTGTATCAGATGGTGTTAAGTCATGTGCAATCACGATTACTTCTTCATTGATAGAAGCTGGGTTTGGCAATTTCTTACCAAGAAGGTTTGCCAAGACACGTTTTGTCACGTCGCGGATATCCGCTGCACGTTCTTGCATGTATGGGTTGTCTTCCATACCTTCAAAGATCGTGATGAACATGTCAGTCACTTCTTTAAGACCTGCTTCTGCATTGACTTTCTTAGCACGAATTGTTTCTTTAATCTGACCAATCAATTCTGGGTCAGAAAGAACCATCAAATGAGCGTCAAAAACTTGAGCCGCTTCTTCACCAAGCGTACCTACAGCTTTCTCGCGGATAAGAGAAAGCTCGTTTTGAGAAGCTTCAAGAGCAACATCCAAACGAGCCTCTTCTGCGTTTGTATCTTCGACTGAAACAGTTTCGAATGACAAATCCGGTTGAACGAGTAGATATGCTTTTGCAACTGCAACACCGTCAGATGCTGCGATTCCTTTAAGCATTTCTGTCATTTCCCTTATGCCAATCCTTCTTTTTCCATTGTTTCTGAGATTGCAGCGATAGCGTCATCTGCATCTGCACCTTCAGCTGAGATAGTTACGTCAGCACCTTGGCCAACACCAAGACTCATAACACCCATAATTGATTTAAGGTTAACTGATTTACCTTTGTACTCAAGAGTGATATCTGAAGCAAATTTGCTAGCAGTTTGTACCAACAATGTTGCTGGACGCGCGTGAATACCTGTTTCTGCCACTACGTGGAAATCTTTAGAAGCCATAGTTTGACTCTCCTTTTGTTCTTTCTTTTTTTGAGTTATATGTGATAACCCTTACAGTTTGGTATTATACCATCTTCTAGGATTTTTTTCAAGCATTTTCTGGATTTTCCTTCAATTTCCTTTCAGATAACTTGCTGAAAATCTTCTGTCCTAGATAACAAAACACAGGATATAGTTTCTTTAAAAACGATTTATAGGATAATCATTGCTATTTTATAAAGCAAACACTACATATTGTGCTTTGTGAGCTTGACTAGAAAAACAGACCACTATATTTAGTTCAAATCATTGACAAATTTTTATTTTCTGATATACTAGGATAGTATTAAATTTTAAAGAGGAGTTACACAATGGTAACCGTTTATTCTAAAAACAATTGTGTCCAATGTAAAATGACCAAGCGTTTCTTGGACAGTAATAACGTTGAATATAAAGAAATCAATCTTGATGAGCAGCCTGAGTACATCGATCAAGTCAAAGAACTCGGTTTTAGCGCAGCTCCTATTATTCAAACACCAACTGAAGTCTTTTCAGGTTTCCAACCAGGAAAACTGAAACAATTAGCATAATCTTAGTACATCGTCCAGAAGAAACTGCTTCTAGGGCTAACTTAGAAGCCTTTCTTTTGTAATTAGATAAGGGAAATTTTATGGGATTAAAACATCTTGAGGACGTGACTTACTTCCGTCTCAATAACGAAATCAACCGTCCTGTCAATGGACAAATCATGCTTCATAAAGATAAGGAAGCCTTGGACGCCTTCTTTAAAGAAAATGTCGTTCCAAACACTATGGTTTTTGATTCAATTAAAGATAAAATCAACTACCTCATTGAACATAACTACATCGAAACAGCCTTTATCAAGAAATACCGTCCAGAGTTCTTGGAAGAATTGTCGCAATTTATTAAAGAACAAAACTTCCAATTCAAGTCTTTCATGGCAGCTTATAAGTTTTACAATCAATATGCTTTGAAAACTAACGACGGTGAATACTATCTTGAAAGTATGGAAGACCGTGTCTTCTTTAACGCCCTTTATTTCGCTGATGGGAATGAAGCTGTTGCAATCGATATTGCCAATGAAATCATCCACCAACGCTACCAACCTGCTACTCCTTCTTTCCTCAATGCTGGACGTGCTCGTCGTGGAGAGTTGGTATCATGTTTCCTGATTCAGGTAACTGATGATATGAACTCTATCGGACGTTCTATCAACTCAGCTCTTCAACTTTCACGTATTGGTGGTGGTGTGGGAATTACCCTCAGCAACCTTCGTGAAGCAGGGGCACCTATCAAGGGGTATGAAGGAGCAGCTTCTGGCGTCGTACCAGTCATGAAACTTTTCGAAGATAGCTTCTCTTACTCAAACCAATTGGGTCAACGTCAAGGTGCTGGTGTTGTCTACCTCAATGTCTTTCACCCAGATATCATCGCCTTCCTTTCAACTAAGAAAGAAAATGCCGATGAAAAAGTTCGTGTTAAGACCCTTTCACTTGGTGTTGTAGTACCCGATAAATTCTACGAATTGGCGCGTAAAAATGAAGAAATGTACCTCTTCAGCCCTTACTCTGTAGAAAAAGAATACAATGTGCCATTCAACTACATCGACATTACTGAAAAATACGATGAATTGGTCGCAAATCCAAATATTCGCAAGACAAAAATCAAGGCGCGTGATTTGGAAACTGAAATCTCTAAATTGCAACAAGAGTCTGGCTACCCTTATGTCGTCAACATCGATACTGCTAACCGTGCAAATCCTGTTGATGGAAAGATTATCATGAGTAACTTGTGTTCTGAGATTCTTCAAGTCCAAGAACCAAGCTTGATCAACGATGCTCAAGAATTCCTTCAAATGGGGACGGATGTTTCATGTAACCTTGGTTCAACCAACGTGGTCAACATGATGACTTCACCTGACTTTGGTCGCTCAATCCGTGCTATGGTTCGTGCTTTAACTTTCGTTACAGATAGTTCACACATCGTAGCTGTACCAACTATTGACCATGGAAATAGCCAAGCTCATACCTTTGGTCTTGGTGCCATGGGACTTCACAGCTACCTTGCACAACAACTGATTGAATATGGATCGCCTGAGTCTGTTGAATTTACAAGCATCTACTTTATGCTTATGAACTACTGGACTTTGATTGAGTCAAACAATATTGCTCGTGAACGTGGTATTACCTTCCACAACTTTGAAAAATCAGACTATGCTAAGGGAAGCTACTTTGATAAGTATATAACTGGCGAGTTTGTTCCAAAATCAGACCGTGTTAAAGAACTCTTCAAAGATGTCTTTATCCCAAGTGCTGCTGACTGGGCTGAACTTCGCGACAAGGTTCAAGCAGATGGTCTTTACCACCAAAACCGCCTTGCTGTAGCGCCAAATGGTTCTATCAGTTACATCAATGACGTCTCTGCTTCTATCCACCCGATTACGCAACGTATCGAAGAACGCCAAGAAAAGAAAATCGGTAAAATCTACTATCCTGCTGCTGGCTTGTCAACAGAAACCATTCCTTACTACACTTCTGCCTACGACATGGATATGCGTAAGGTGATTGATGTTTACGCTGCTGCAACTGAACACGTGGATCAAGGACTTTCACTCACTCTCTTTATGCGTAGTGACATTCCAAAAGGTCTTTACGAATGGAAGAAAGAAAATAAACAAACGACACGTGACTTGTCTATCCTTCGTAACTATGCCTTTAACAAGGGTATCAAGTCTATCTACTACGTCCGTACCTTTACAGACGATGGTGGAGAAGTCGGTGCCAACCAATGTGAAAGCTGTGTGATTTAGTTTCTAGCATAGAAACACTATTTTTCCCTAAGCAGCACTGATAAAATCAAATCTACTATGTCATAACATAATTTATGTAACATTTTAAAAGTTGGGCTTCCGACTTTTTGTGCGATACTCCTATAGAATTATGGTGAAATAGAAATAATTGTGAGTTCGCAATACTAAACACAGAAAGAGATTTCAAATGGAAACTTACTACAAAGCCATTAACTGGAATGCCATCGAAGATGTCATCGATAAATCAACTTGGGAAAAGTTGACAGAGCAATTCTGGCTCGATACACGTATTCCCTTGTCAAATGACTTGGATGACTGGAGAAAACTATCTAACAAAGAGAAAGACTTGGTCGGAAAAGTTTTTGGTGGTTTAACCCTTCTTGATACCATGCAATCTGAAACAGGGGTTGAAGCCCTTCGCGCAGACATCCGTACACCACATGAAGAAGCTGTTTTCAATAACATCCAATTTATGGAATCTGTCCACGCTAAATCTTATTCATCAATCTTTTCTACCTTGAATACCAAGGCTGAGATTGAAGAAATTTTCGAATGGACCAATACCAATCCTTATCTGCAAAAGAAGGCTGAGATTGTCAACGAAATCTACCTAAACGGTAGCCCACTTGAAAAGAAAGTTGCCAGTGTCTTCCTCGAAACCTTCCTCTTCTACTCTGGTTTCTTCACTCCCCTCTACTATCTTGGTAACAACAAACTTGCCAACGTTGCGGAAATCATCAAATTGATTATTCGTGACGAGTCTGTTCACGGAACCTACATTGGTTATAAATTCCAACTTGGTTTCAATGAATTACCTGAAGAAGAGCAAGAAAAACTCAAAGAATGGATGTACGACCTGCTCTATACTCTTTATGAAAATGAAGAAGGCTATACAGAAAGTCTTTATGACGGTGTTGGTTGGACGGAAGAAGTCAAAACCTTCCTTCGCTACAATGCTAACAAGGCTCTCATGAACCTGGGACAAGATCCACTCTTCCCAGATTCAGCAGATGATGTCAATCCAATCGTTATGAACGGTATTTCAACAGGAACTTCCAACCACGACTTCTTCTCTCAAGTCGGAAATGGTTACCTCCTTGGTGAAGTTGAAGCCATGCAAGATGATGACTACAACTACGGTTTGGACTAATACTCAATGAAAATCAAATTCAAACCACGTCAGCTTCACCTTGCCGTAGATATGCTCACTGACTTCGTCAGTCTTATCTACAACCTCAAAACTGTGTTTTGAGCAACCTACGGCTA
>NZ_VMMZ01000054.1:0-9407 GCF_013277475.1 Streptococcus sp. k-628 | reverse complement strand
GATTTTCATTGAGTATTACCTTACAAGAAGATATTTTGAAATCAAAAAAAGTTGAGACATAGCGTCTTCAACTTTTTTACATTACTTTAACTACTGATTAAAGTGAGTTTACGTCAACTTTGATACCAACACCCTGAGTAGTTGTGATAGTCAAGTTTGTTACGTAAGTTCCTTTAGCTGTAGCTGGTTTTGCTTTTTGGATTGTTTCGTTGAAAGCTTTGAAGTTTTCAACCAATTTTTCAGCTTCAAATGATACTTTACCGATAATTGCTTGAACGTTACCTGCACGGTCAGCACGGTAAGTAATTTTACCACCTTTAGACTCTTCAACTGCTTTAGCAACATCCATAGTTACAGTACCAGTTTTAGGGTTTGGCATCAAGTTACGTGGTCCAAGGACACGTCCAAGACGTCCAACAAGAGCCATCATGTCAGGTGTAGCGATAACTACGTCGAAGTCCAACCAACCATCGTTGATTTTAGCAACAAGGTCATCTTCACCAACAAAGTCTGCACCAGCAGCTTTTGCTTCTTCAGCTTTTGCACCACGTGCGAAAACAAGAACGCGTGAAGTTTTACCAGTACCGTTTGGCAATACCATTGCTCCACGGATTTGTTGGTCAGCTTTTTTAACGTCGATGTTCAAGTTGTAAGCAACTTCTACAGTTGCGTCAAATTTTGCAAAGTTAGTTTCTTTTGCAAGTGCTACAGCTTCTTCTACGCTGTATGCTTTTGTGCTGTCGATTTTCTCAAGAGCAGCACGAAGTTGTTTGCTTTTTTTAGCCATTTTCTATTCTCCTTGTAAGTGGTTCAATCGATTTTCATCTCCCACGTCACTTCTCGAAATGATGAAGTCTTGCGGGTTATCAGTCTATTAGATTCTTTTCCTACGGCCTTAAGTTTCCTTGCTGTACCCAAGTACAAGCATCAGTCACTTGCCTAGTATGAAAAGCAACTAATAGACTGCTGTGAGATTTTCTACTGTGTTATTGATTAGTCAACAACAGTGAATCCCATAGAACGAGCAGTACCTTCGATCATACGCATTGCAGACTCTACGTTTGCTGCGTTCAAATCTGGCATCTTAGTTTCTGCAATTTCTTGTACTTGCGCACGAGTAACTGTAGCAACTTTAGTTTTGTTAGGTGTACCTGATCCTTTTTCAACACCTGCAGCTTTTTTCAAAAGAACAGCAGCTGGTGGTGTTTTAGTGATGAAAGTAAATGATTTATCTTCGTAAACTGAGATAACAACTGGAATGATCATGCCAGCTTGGTCAGCTGTACGAGCGTTGAACTCTTTTGTGAATCCCATGATGTTGATACCAGCTTGACCAAGAGCAGGTCCAACCGGTGGAGCTGGTGTAGCTTTACCAGCAGGGATTTGCAATTTTACAAGTTTTTCGACTTTTTTAGCCATTTTTAAATCCTCCTTTGTGGTTTTGGCGGTAATTAGAGATTTTTACCTCCCACAAGTATGTTTTTCACATACCCATCTATTATACACTATTTATCTGAAATTGCAAGAGAAAAGTTTATTTTTTAATCGACGTAATCTCCGCCTTCAAAGCCATAGTATTCTTCCAAACTAAGACCACTCTCAGCAATTTCTTTAGCTTCTTTTCCTACATAACGCAAGTGCCATTCCTCAGCCATATAGCCTGTTTCCTTTTCCTTGCCTTTGAGATAACGGACAACAAAGCCATAATCAGCTGCATGCTCCAAAAGCCATTGGGCTGCTTTTTCTTCTGTTACCAAATCACCATCAGTCCCAATCACATCAAAGGCCAAGCCTGTCTGGTGTTCGCTATAACCAGGTCGAGCAGAATAACGGTCAGCTGCTGCTTTCCCATCTTGATTAACATAATCTTGGTAGAGCTTGGTCTGAGTTTCATAACTTCTAAAACCACTATAATGATCACTAATGGGGAAACCTGCCTCTTGCATAGCTTTGATGAGTTTGACCAACTCTGCCTTGGCTGTTGGATTTTCCCCTGGATTGTAGTCTTTAGACAATGGATAGTGTTTGTTGGCTACGATGATTTCATCGTATTTCCCTTGAATGCTGTAATAGTCTCCTTTGTTAACCACTTCTGCTTTTTTCTGGGCAGCTCCTTGAGACTTACTTCCAACTGTTCCATCAGCTTTAGCAGTTTGTTCTGTTTTAGCTGCTCCATCTTCATTTTTTGCTTTTTCTTGTGAACAAGCTGCTAGACTCAAGGCTAGCAAGGCTGTCAAGATAAGGTATCTTTTTTTCATTTCTACTCCTTTATTTCTAATAGGTTATCTACTTCTGACGATAAACATTCGACTAATCTTTTAATCTCATCCGTTTTTACTTGGTATGTTTCTGCTGTCATTTCTTCAAAGGGAACCCACCAGACTGGACCACGACCTTTAAGACCGTGGCCATTCATATCACCTGTCCGTCGTGGAAACAGATGCCAATGAAGATGGGCATCGCCATTTCCTAGCAGTTCGATATTCATTTTCTCAGCAGCAAATGCCTTGGCAACTGCCTCTTGGACTAGACTCATTTCTTCGAGAAAACGGAGTCTTGTTTCCTTTTTCAAATGGTGCAATTCGGTGACATGTTCCTTGGCTAGAAAGAGACTATAGCCTGCAAAATACTGGTGGTCTCCAACCACAAGATAGCCTGTTTCCAACTCTTTGACAAAGTAGGGATTTTCTCCCTTCTTGATGAGGTCAATTCTCTGACAAATTAGGCACATATTAGTCTACCAATGCGCTCTTGAGATAGGCATCGACCATACGCTCAGTCGCCACTACTGAGTCAATATGGGTACGCTCATAAGAATGGCTAGACTCGATACCAGCACCTAGAAGAGCATGTTTAACCTCTGCCCCTGCAGACATGGCTGCTGAAGCATCCGAACCATAAAATGGATAGATATCCAACTTAAATGGAATATCTTGCTCTTTCGCCAATCCAACCAAGTGTTGGCGGAAATCATAGTGATAAGGACCTGATGCATCCTTGACACAAATAGACACTGTATATTCGTCTGTTTGCTGGTCGTCACCCATAGCTCCCATATCCACAGCCAGATATTCTACTACCTGAGCAGGGATATTAGAGTTAGCACCGTGCCCCACTTCTTCAAAAACTGAAAAAGCAAAATGGGTTGTTACGGGCAATTCAATCTTCTCTTCCTCATAAACACGAAGCAGATTAAGCAAAATCGCTGCGCTGACCTTGTCATCCAAATGACGAGACTTGATAAAACCTGTCTCTGTCACGACAGTTCGTGGGTCAAAGCTGATAAAATCACCGACCTCAATCCCCAAGGCACGAGTTTCTTTTTCATTGGTCACTTTTGCATCCAAACGCACTTCCATATTGTCCTGAGTGCGTTCTGCAGTTCCTGCATCCTTGTAGACATGGCAAGAAGTTTGGTGGATGAGGATGGTTCCTGATACTTTTTCACCTGTGCTAGACACATGAACGGTACAGTTTTCTCCTTCAATCATGTTCCAAGGAAAACCACCGATACGATCCATTTTGAGACGGCCGTCTGGTTTGACAGCACGGACAATAGCCCCCAGCGTATCTACATGGGCAGTCACATAGCGTTGTTGCTCATCATTTTGACCTTTGATAGTCACATTGACACCGCCCTTGGCTGTACGAACTGGCTGGTAACCAAAAGCTTCTAGTGTCTTGACTAAATAGTCCGAAATCTCCCGAGTGAAGCCCGTTGGCGACGCAATGGCTGTCAGTTCTTTGATATATTCTACTGTTTGATTCATTTCTTCACCTCTTTTGCTACCTATTATAACACATTTATCATCGGATAAAAAAAGAAAATCACTCCTGTAGACTTGGCTACAAAAGTGATTTTATACTCAATGAAANNTGTTTTGAGGTTGTAGATGGAACTGACGTAGTCAGTATCCTACACATACGACAAGGCGACGTTGACGCGGTTTGAATTTGATTTTCGAAGAGTATTAGTGATTATTCCATTTCAAAAACATCACTTTCTTGCTTGTTTGGTAGAATCAATGAGAGCAAGATTCCGACAACGGCTGGTACCAACCATGGGAGAGATGCCTTGGCAAAAGGAAGAGCATTGACAAGACTTGCAAGAAACTCAACTTTAAATGAGCTTCCTAGTACGCTTGCAATAGCAATAGCTGTAACCACAGCAATTGTCAACTGCATACCTGGTTTTGAAAGAGCTACAAATTTGTTGACAATGACAATCATAACGATGGCAATCGTGATTGGGTACAAGATAACCAGTACTGGAATGGAGTACTTGATAATCGCATCAAGACCCAAATTAGCAATGGCAAATCCAATCAAGGTAAAGGCTGTCGCATAAACCTTATAGCTGATTTGTGGGAAGCGTTCATTAAAGAACTCAGCTGTTGACACAATCAAACCAACTGTTGTTGTGAAGCAGGTTACAGTAACCATAGCTGCAAGGAAGAGTTGAGCTGTTGAACCAAAGATTTCTTGAGTAGCTTGTGACAAGATGTAAACACCTGGTGTTCCACCCTTCATCGCTTCAGCTGGTACTGGAAAATGATTTCCAAGGAAACCTAAACCGATGTAAAGAGCGCTGAAAGCAAGGGCAACAACGATACCAACCACCCAAATAGTCGAAATGTATTCTTTCTTACTTGAGAAGCCAAGTTGTTTCAAGGTTTGAACTGCGATTACGCTAAAGGCAACTGAAGCAAGGGCGTCCAAGGTATTGTAACCTTCTAGGAAACCTGTACCAAAGGCAGAATCTTGATAAGCAGCTGAAGCAGCTTGAGGACTTGTTCCACCGTATTTGAAAGCTCCCAGAACAACCAAGATAACAATCAAAATCGCAAAGACTGGTGTTAAAATACGGCCGATACGGTCTAAGATTTTTGATGGATTAAGCGAAATCAAATAGGCTGCCGCAAAATACAGAACCGTAAATACAATCAAGCCAAGTCCTTTATTTGCATCCGACAAAAGGGGGCTAATCCCTACTTCGTAAGCTGTTGTAGCTGTACGTGGGATGGCAAAGAATGGACCGATTGACAAGTAAAGAACTGAGAGGTAAAGAGTCGCAAACCAAGGCGCTATCTTTGTTGAAATCTCGTAAATATATCCTTTAGGATTTAGCGTTCCAATAATAAGAGTCAAGACGGCGATACCGACACCTGAAAAGACAAAACCTGCGATGGCAGGAAGAAAATGTTCTCCAGATAGAGCACCTAGAGAAGGCGGAAAAATCAAGTTCCCCGCACCAAAAAATATTCCAAACAGAAGCAAACCTGTTAGGGCACCTTTTTTAGCCATGAAAATCTCCTTTATATTTATAAAATACTGACCTAGTATATCATGAATAGGAGTATGAAAAAAGCTTCACGAAGTAACTATTGAATGTTTTCAAGATTCTCAAAAATGAGAATTATCTAAAAATAAAGCTCTCCTACCCAGTCCACACCAAGCAGGAGAAAATTCTTACGTTTAGAGTTCTTCAAAGGCAGTCATGCCACCTTGGACATTGATGACATTATAACCTTGTTCTGATAGGAATTGACAAGCACGCGCCGATCTCATTCCAGATTTACAAATAACATAATGTAACTGGTCCTTGTCCAATTGATCATAAGTATCAGCTAATTGACTCAAAGGAAGATTCTGAGCACCTTCTAAATGAAGAGCTTCAAACTCATCCACTTCTCGCACGTCTACTAGAGAAAGTTGGTCATTCTGGTAAAGCTGGTAAAATGCGTCAAAGGAAATTTCTTTCATTCTTTTTCTCCTAAAATAGTTTTAATTCTTTTTTTCAAATCTGGCACCACTTCTGACTCAAACCAAGGATTTTTGGCCATCCAGATTTGATTTCGCGGTGAGGGGTGAACTAGTGGAAAATAGGCTGGCAGATAGTTCTGGTAATGTTTTACCCGTTCTGTTACCTTGCCACTGATTTTCTCCTTTAAATAGTAGGCCTGGGCATATTGCCCAATCAAGAGAGTTAACTGAATATCTGGTAATTCTTGCAAGAGCTGTGGATGCCATTTTTCTGCAAAGCCAGTTCTCGGTGGCAGATCACCTGACTTGCCATGCCCTGGAAAGTAGAAATCCATAGGCAAAACAGCAAAATATCCTGAATTGTAAAAGGTATCTTCATCCACACCTAGCCAGTCCCGCAAGCGGTCACCACTCTTGTCCTTCCAATAAAGGCCTGCCTCTTGGGTTTTAAAACCAGGCGCTTGACCGATGATATTGATGCGAGCAGTCTTTGGCGCTGCAAAGAGAGGCTCAATGCCACGCTCTGTATAACTGGCATTCTGTGGATCTGACATAATAGCCTGCTTGATTCTTTCAATTTGAGACATCTACTTTCCCTCCAAAAAGAAGTCTAAGCATACAATCTCAGACTTCTATCGTTTTATTTGATCAATTCGTAAATAGCTTCGGCATAGATTGCTGCTGCTCGGAAGAGATCATCCAAGGCGATAAATTCATTGGCTTGGTGCATGGTGTCAATTGAGTCTGGGAACATGGCACCGTAGGCAACTCCGCGTTCGAGCAAACGACCAAAGGTTCCACCACCGATAACTTGCTCGTGACCTTTAAGTCCAGTTTGTTTTTCATAAACATTCAACAAGGTTTGCACAAGTGGATCTTCCATTGGCACATAGTGAGGCGTATGACCGTGCTCAGAAAGGCTAACAGAAGCAACTGGCAAGTTTTCAAGGATTAACTTGATTTGCTCTGGACTTGTTCCTTTTGGATAGCGGATGTTGAGGGCAATGGTATTATCAGCGCTTGTTTCGTCAAAGCGGAAGACACCGGCATTCATAGAAAGGGCACCCATCTTTTCATCCACATGAGCAATCTTGAGATTTTCACCCTCATGATCGTTCAAGAGAATCTTACCAGCGATGTCAAGGTAGTCTTTGGCTGGACCAGCAAAGTCAAACTGGCTGAGGAAGAGGGCTAGGTAAGTCGCACCATTGACACCTGAAGCTGGCATAGCACCGTGGGCTGATTTACCAATGATGGTCACCTTGTATTGACCGTTTTCTTCTTGGAGTTCTCCTCTAAGTTTGTGTTCTGCAACAAAGGCATCTAGTTTCGCTTGCAAGTCAGCCAAATCACCTGAAACGACAGCTGTTGCTGATTCTGGTACCATGTTTTCACGCAAACCACCTGCAAAGCTGTGAAGACGGGCTACCCCTGTATTTTCACCTGCAAAGTGGAGGTATTCAGTGATGTTACCTTTTTCACCATTGATGATAGGGAATTCAGCATCTGGAGAGAAACCGAAGTCTGGTTTTGCAAGTCCTACATGCTCAAAGTAGTAGTCCATGTCTGCCCAGCCTGATTCTTCGTCTGTTCCAACGATGAAGCGAACTTTCTTAGAAGTTGGAAGACCCAATTCTTTGATGATTTTCAAACCATAGTAACAAGCTGTTGTAGGCCCCTTGTCATCCGAAGCACCACGCGCATAAAGGCGACCATCTTTGATAGTTGGTGTGTAAGGGTCTGTGTCCCAACCACTACCAGCTGGAACCACATCCATGTGGGCAAAGATACCGAGAACTTCTTCTCCATCACCAAACTCAAAATGTCCTGCATAGTTGTCAACATTTTTAGTTGGGTAGCCATCACGATCTGCTATTTCAAGGAATTTTTCCAAGGCTTTTACTGGACCAGGTCCAAATGGATGCTCAGCATCAACCTTGCTATCATCACGTTCTGAGTTGATTTCCAAAAGGCTAAACAAGTCAGCCAAGAGGCCTTCTTTGCGTTTTTCTACTTCTGCTGTAAAATCAATTACTGTCATATTATCTTCCTTCTATCTTTTCTCGATGATTTCATCTACTGGCAAGCGGTAGCTTGGTTCCAATTTCTCGTCTGTGTAGCCCACTGTAATCAAGAGTTCTGGACGGAAACGGTCTTCAATTTCCAAAACTTCGTTGACTTTTGATTTATCAAAACCAAGAATCAGATTTGATCCGATTCCTTGGTCTGTAAGAGCCAGAACCAAGTTCATAGCAACCAAACCTGCATTGAGGGCTAGGTAGTCGCTGACCTGTTGTTCATTGTAACGTGCAAATTCAGCAGGCAAATTTTTCATGAAGTATTGTAGTTGTTCTTCTGAGAAATTGTTAGCACCACCAACTCGGGCAATTTTACGGGCACGTTTGGCAAGGTCCGTATCTGTAAAGAGGGCAATGGTTACAGGTGCTGATGATACCTGTTCAAAGTTTGAACCGTAAGCCAATTTTGCTAGTTCGGCATTTTTCTCACGCACCACTACAAATTTCCAAGGCTGGCTGTTGTGGGCACTTGGTGCCAAGGTTGCAATTTCGATAGCCGTACGTACATCTTTTGGATCAACTGGCTTATCAGTGAAATGCTTAGTCGCATGACGTTTTTTATTTAATTCAAGAAATTTCATAACCGATTTCCTTTTCTAATTCTACTGCTTCCATTCTACCATATTTTGAAAGAGCTTGCAGATATTTTCCATGATTAAGTTTTTTTATCACAGCCATAAAAGATATATATTGGTGCATCAAGACAGTTTCTGATAAACTAGCAAGTACTTTACATTTGAATGGAGACATTATGAAAAAATTTAGCCTTTTACTAGCTATCCTACCATTTTTGGTTGCCTGTGGGAATCAAGCCACACCCAAAGCAACCAACTCTCAAAAGACAATCGTCGTTGCTACAGCTGGTGATGTGCCACCATTTGACTACGAAGACAAGGGCAATCTGACCGGCTTTGATATTGAAGTTCTAAAAGCAGTAGATGAAAAACTCAGCGACTACGAGATTCAATTCCAAAGAACTGCTTGGGAGAGCATCTTCCCAGGGCTTGATTCTGGTCACTATCAAGCAGCAGCCAATAACTTGAGTTATACAAAAGAGCGTGCTGAAAAATACCTCTATTCACTTCCCATTTCAAACAACCCCCTCGTCCTTGTCAGCAACAAGAAAAGTCCTTTGACTTCACTTGATCAAATTGCTGGTAAAACAACGCAAGAGGATACCGGAACTTCAAACGCTCAATTCATCAATAACTGGAATCAGAAACACACTGACAATCCCGCTACTATCGATTTTTCTGGTGAGGATATTGGTAAACGAATCCTAGACCTCTCTAACGATGAATTTGATTTCCTAGTCTTTGACAAGGTATCAGTTCAAAAGATTATCAAGGATCGTAGCTTAGACCTTTCTGTGGTTGACTTGCCTTCTGCTGATAGCCCCAGTAACTATATTATTTTCTCGAGCGACCAAAAAGAGTTTAAAGAGAAATTTGATAAAGCGCTCAAAGAACTCTATCAAGACGGAACCCTTGAAAAACTCAGCAATACCTATCTAGGTGGTTCTTATCTCCCAGATCAATCTCAGTTACAATAATACTCTTCGAAAAT